>JAISEX010000037.1 GCA_031263875.1 Eubacteriales Family XIII. Incertae Sedis bacterium
TTCCTTCTGTTCCTGCCGGGCGAGGTCGTAGAGTTTGGATTTCAGCGCCTTCATCGCAACATCCCGGTTCTGATGCTGAGAGCGCTCGTTCTGACAGGTCACCACGATGTTCGTCGGCAGATGCGTAATGCGGATCGCGCTGTCCGTCTTGTTGACGTGCTGGCCGCCCGCGCCGCTCGACCGGTACGTGTCCACGCGTATGTCGTCGGGATTTATCTCGATATTGATATCGTCGTCGATCTCCGGAGTTACCGACACGGACGCAAACGACGTATGCCGGCGCGCCGAGGAATCGAACGGCGAAATGCGCACGATGCGGTGTACGCCTTGTTCGCTTTTTAGGTAGCCGTAGGCATATTCGCCCTCCACGGAAAACCGCGCGCTCTTGATACCCGCAACCGTATCGTCCTGCAGATCGAGCATCTTCGTCTTGTAACCTCTGCGCTCCGCCCACCTTAGATACATGCGCAGCAGCATTTCCGCCCAGTCCTGAGCGTCCGTCCCGCCCGCGCCCGCGTTGATTTCAACGTAGCAATTATTCGGATCGTACTCGCCGTCGAGAAGCACGCGCACGCGCATGTCGTCTATGTTTTCTTTCCACCGCGAATAATCCGCCTGCACGTCCGGCACCAGCGAATCGTCGTCCTCGTCCTCCGCGAGCTCTATCATCACCTCGATATCATCGAGCGAAGCGGCGAGCCCGTCGTAGCCCGTTATCTTATCCTCGACGACCTTGCGCTCTTTGAGTAATTTCTGGGCCGCCTCGTGGTCGTCCCAAAAGCTCTCGCGTTCGCTCTCCGCTGTGATCGCCGCAAATCTCTCCGTCAGCGCGTCATAGCCGAGCGCCGTTTTGAGCTCCGCCAAATTCGCCTTCGCGTCGCCGAGTTCATATTTTATTTGATCTAATTCAATCATTATTGGTTTCTACCGCAACAGTTTTTATACTTCTTTCCCGATCCGCATGGGCAGGGATCGTTCCGCCCGACTTTTTCTCCGTCGCGGCGAACGGTTTCCTGCCGCTGCTCGCGCTCGGGCACATTCGTTTCCTCGGGCATATCGCCGCCGAGCATCCCGGCCGCTCCCGCGCCGAGATACGCTTCCACATCGTCGTCCTTGACTTCCTTGCCGCCCGACATGACTTGCCTGCGTTCGGTCTTGGTTTCAACGGTCGCGTTAAAGCAGAACATCACGGTTTCTTCCTTGATCGACTGCGTCATCAGCTCGAACATGTCGAAACCTTCTTGGGCGTAAGCCGTGGCGGGATCCTGCTGCCCTATCGCGCGCAGCCCGATGCCGGAACGCAATTGATCCATCGCGTCGATATGATCCATCCACTTATTGTCGATGACCTGCAACAGCACCATGCGCTCAAGGTCGCGCATTATCGGGGAACCGATCTCCGCTTCCTTCGTTTCGTATATCTTCACGAGCTCGCCGAAAATATCCTCTTTCAAAATCTCCGGCGTCAGCGATTCCATATCGAGTCCGGAATATTTATGGCCGGGATACACGCGGCTGAGATTCCGCACCGTCTTGCCGAGGTTCTCCAAATCCCATTCTTCCACGAATTTCGAGCCCATCACGGCGTTGTTCACCGCCTCGTCCACGAGCTCCTCGCACATGGACAAAATGCGGTCCTTCATGTCCTCGCCGAGAAGCACCCTGCGGCGGTCGCCATATATGATCTCGCGCTGCTTATTCATAACATTATCATACTGGAGCACGTATTTACGCGTTGAAAAGTTGCGGCCCTCGACCTTCTTCTGCGAGTTCTCTATCGAACGCGTCAGCATACCGGCCTCTATCGGCTGGCCTTCCTCCACGCCGAGCCGCGCGACTATCGTCTGCATGCGCTCGCCGCCGAACAGCCTCAGCAGTTCGTCCTCCATGGAGATGAAGAACTGCGTGCTGCCGGGATCGCCCTGCCGACCGGAACGGCCGCGCAACTGGTTATCGATACGGCGTGATTCATGGCGCTCCGAGCCGATAATATGCAAGCCGCCGAGCTCCACCACCTTGCGCTGCTCATCGGCCCGCTCGTTCTTGTACTTCTCGTTCAGCCGCGTATACATCTCGCGGGCTTCGCGTTCCTCGTCGGTGTTCAGCGGGACAAAACTCGACGCGAGCGAAATCATCTCGTCGGTAATGCCGCTTCGTTTCATCTCGCGCTTCGCTTCGAAATCGGGATTGCCGCCGAGGATAATATCGGTACCGCGGCCCGCCATGTTCGTCGCTATCGTGACCATACCGAGGCGGCCGGCCTCCGCGACGATCAGCGCTTCCTTCTCGTGCTGCTTCGCGTTCAAAACATTATGCTTGACACCGCGCTTCGTCAGCATCGAACTTATTATCTCGGACTTTTCGATGGAAATCGTGCCGACGAGAATCGGCTGGCCCGTCTTATTCGTTTCGACGATATCCTCGACGATGGCGGCGAACTTCCCGCTCTCCGTCGAGTAAATCGAATCCTCCATATCATCCCGGACGACCGGTTTGTTCGTCGGGATCTCGACGACATTCATATTATAAATGTCGAGGAATTCCGATTCCTCCGTCTTCGCGGTACCCGTCATGCCCGCGAGCTTCTGGTACATGCGGAAGTAATTCTGTATCGTAATAGTCGCGAGCGTCTTCGACTCCTTCTTGACCGTCAGCCGCTCCTTCGCCTCGATCGCCTGGTGCAGACCCTCGCTGTAACGGCGGCCGAACATCAGACGGCCCGTGAACTCGTCGACGATAATTATCTCGCCGTCCTTGACCACATAGTCCACGTCCCTCTGCATAATATTCTGCGCCTTCAGCGCCTGATTGATATGGTGGTTCAGCTCCATATTTTCAGGGTCAGAAAAATTTTCGATCCCGAAATGTTTTTCTATCTTCGCGATGCCGTCTTCCGTCAGCGATATCGTCTTGTCCTTCTCGTTAACCGTAAAATCGAGCCCCTCGCCCTTGCGCAGACCCGAAACGAATTTGTCCGCCGTCTTATACATATCCGTGGACTTTTCGCCCTCGCCCGAAATGATAAGCGGCGTTCTCGCTTCGTCGATCAGGATGCTGTCGACCTCGTCGACGATGGCGAAGCTCAGCTTGCGCTGCATCAACTGTTCCTCGTAAATGACCATATTATCGCGCAGATAATCGAAGCCGAATTCGTTATTCGTCCCATACGTAATATCCGCTTCGTACGAAGCCTTGCGCTCGTCGGACGTTATTCCGTGTATAACGCAGCCGACTTTCAGCCCGAGGAAGGTGTAGAGCTTGCCCATCCACTCCATATCGCGCTTCGCGAGGTAATCGTTGACCGTGATAACGTGTACGCTTCCGCCGGACAGCGCGTTCAGATACGCGGCGAGCGTCGCGACGAGAGTCTTACCTTCACCGGTTTTCATCTCGGCGATGCGTCCCTGATGGAGCGCGATGCCGCCGATGACCTGCACGTAAAAGTGCTTCATGCCGAGGCTTCGCCACGCGGCCTCGCGGCACACCGCAAAGGCTTCGGGCAGAATATCATTCAGCGCGTTATCTATCACGAGATTATCATCGGAATCCCCGACCGCTGCGCGGAACCGCTCCTTAAATTCATCCGTCTTACCGCGAAGCTGCTCGTCGGTCATCGCCTGGATTTCCTCCTCAAACGCCATGACCTTATCCGCGATCTTCGATATTTTATTCACTTCCCGTTTATTCAAATCGGGAAGAATCTTCTCCATAAAACCCATAGTTACTTACTGCCTTTCACTCTCAAATGCCGCGTAAATAGCGCGTATCGCGGTTTCAAAATCCTTGTTTTCCACGCCGACGATAATATTCATCTCGCTCGATCCCTGATCTATCATGCGGATATTGACGTCCGCTTCCTCAAGCGATTTGAACAGCCGCGCGGACACGCCCTTGCGCGCCGCCATGCCGCTCCCGACCGTCGCGACAAGCGCCATATCCGCGAATATATCGACGCGCTCGGCGCCCGTTTTTTTCTCAATATCGTCGATGAGATCGCCGATGTTACCCGTCAGCGATTCGCTCGACACCACGATCGACACCGTATCGATGCCGCTCGGTATATGCTCCACCACTATATCATATTCTTCGAGTATGCCGAGGACCCGCCGGATAAATCCCTTCTCGGAAGTCAGCATATTCTTGTAGATCGCGATAACCGTAAAATCCTTGCGGCCCGCCACGCCCGTAATAATGCTGCTGCCGGCGGAAGCCGCGTACTCGTCTTCGGAAACGATAAACGTACCCGTGTCCAGCGGCGCGTTCGTATTGCGGATATTGATCGGTATGCCCGCAAGACGCACGGGATATATCGCGTTCTCGTGAAGGACGGTCGCGCCCATATACGAGAGCTCGCGAAGCTCCATATACGTGATCTTTTCGATGGCCTTCGGGTTTTTCACGATCCGCGGATCCGCCATCAGAAATCCGGAAACATCCGTCCAGTTTTCGTAAACGTCGGCGCCCGCCGCCCGCGCGACCAAAGCGCCCGTAATATCCGAACCGCCGCGCGTAAACGCCTTGATATCGCCGTTCGGAAGCGTGCCGTAAAATCCCGGCAGCACGGCTTTTTCGTGTTTTGCCAGCTCAGCCGCCAAAAGTTCGTTTGTTTCCTCCGAGAGAAAACGCCCCTTCTCGTCGAACACGACGAGGCCCGCCGCGTCCACAAAATCGCATCCGAGATACGCCGCTATCATTTTCGCGTTCAGGTATTCGCCCCGGCTCGCTATGTAATCCGCGGAAAGCCCCGGCTTTAAATGCCGCGCTATTTCCTCGAGTTCGCCCTGAAGCCCCGCGTCCGTGCCGAGTTCAAGTTCCGTCCCGAGGAAGCGGTCTTTTATCACCTGAAATATCTGCTCGAAGGGCACGTTTTGGTCAACGTGGGTCTTCAGCAAATAG
>JAISEX010000051.1 GCA_031263875.1 Eubacteriales Family XIII. Incertae Sedis bacterium
TGGCGATATGGGCCGTCGGCTTGCCCGCCGAAAATTCCGTGTTTCACGCAAACATATCTTCTCCGCCTTTACCCCTCACTCCGCCGGCTTCGTATAGTCCACGTGCAGCAGGTCGTGGACGCGGCCTTTGAGCACGCCCTTGTAGAGGTCGACCATGACGGGATTTTCCTCGGCGCGTTTCAGGCTCTTTCTGCGATCGCCCTCGTAGAGCCCTTTCGCCCGCTGCGTCAGGCCGCCGCTCGCTTCCTCGTCGATAAACGGCTGGCCGCCGCCGTTGATGCACCCGCCGGGGCACGCCATCACTTCCACGAGATCGTACTGCCGCTTGCCTGCCTGTATGTCCTTGACGAGCCGCTCCGCGTTCGCCAGCCCGCTGACGACGGCGATGTTCACTTCGCGGTCGCCGTAGGGAATCGTCACTTCTTTGAGGGAATCGAAGCCGCGGACGCCGCTGAACGCGATCTCGTTCAGGCCCATCTGCGTCTTGTCGTTGCTGACCCGGCGCAGCACCGCTTCCGTTACGCCGCCGGAGGCCCCGAAGATAACGCCCGCGCCGGAGAACAGCTCGAAGGGCATGTCGACGGCTTCGGGTTCGATGTTCCTAAAGTCGATGCCCGCCTCCTGTATAATGCGGACGATGCCGATGGAGGCGAGGACGTAATCGACGTTCGGCGTCCCGTCTTTCCCGATAAATTCTTCGCGCGCCGCCTCCATTTTCTTCGCGGTGCACGGCGCGATGGCGATATGGGCCGTCGGCTTGCCCGCCGAAAATTCCGTGGTCTTCAGGATGCTCGCGAGCATCTGGATGGGCGAACGGCAGGTGCTGATATTCGGCACGACTTCCGGGACTTTGTTCTCCGCGAAGCGCACCCACGCGGGGCAGCAGGACGTGAACAGCGGCATGTCGTGTTTCTTGCCGTCACGCAGGCGGTTGATAAATTCCTGCGCTTCCTCGAGGATCGTCAGGTCGGCGCCCGTCGAGGTATCGTAAACTTCGTCGAAGCCGACGCGTTTCATCGCGGCAACGATCTTGCCCATCACGTCCACGCCGGGCGGTATGCCGAAGGCTTCGCCCACCGCCACCCGCACAGCGGGGGCAATCTGCGCGGTCACTTTGACGCCCGGATCGTCCACCAGCGCCATGACCTTCCGCGAATGGTTCTTCACGACCAGCGCGCCCGTGGGACACGCGACGATGCACTGACCGCACCCGACGCAGGGCGACTCGGCGATCGGCTTATCGAAGGCCGTGGAAATCCACATGTCGGAACCGCGCCCCGCGAAGTCTATCGCGCCCACCGCCTGCGTTTCGCTGCAGACGCGCACGCAGTCGCCGCAGAGTATGCACTTGTTCCGATCCTTCGTGATGCAAAGCGACGAATCGTCGATGTCGGGTTTCTCCGCGGTATTCTTGAATCTGATATCGTAGATATTAAATTTCTGGGCGAATTCCTGCAGGCTGCAATCCTGGTTCGACTTACACGCCGTGCAGTCGCGGCAGTGATTACTGAGCAGCAGTTCCAGTATCATTCTGCGGTATTTGCGCAGTTTGCCCGTGTTCGTCCGGATCTTCATGCCCGCCCGCGGCGGGGTGGAACACGCGGCTTCGATGCCGCCGCGCTCGTTTTCTATCACGCACATCCGGCACGCCCCGTAGGTCGAAAGATGGCTGTAATAGCAAAACGTCGGCATTTCGACGTTGATTTTCCGTATAACTTCAAGCAGGTTTTTCTCACCCTCAATAGCGACGGGCACACCGTCTATCGTCATATATGGCGTTGTCATTATCTGTCCCTCCCTATCCTTTCACGATCGCTCCGAACGGGCACTCGCCGATGCACGCTTCGCACTTGACGCATTTCGCGCTGTCGATATTATACGGCTGTTTCAGCTCACCGGTAATCGCAGCGGTCGGACAAACCTTCTCGCATTTGCTGCAGCCCTTGCACCGCGCGGGGTCAATTATAATATTCGCGAGGCTGGAACAGGAACCCGCGGGGCACCGTTTCTCGTTGATATGCGCCTCGTATTCGGGCAGAAAATGTTTCAGCGTGGAGAGGACGGGCGATGCCGCCGTCTTGCCGAGGCCGCAGAGCGCCGTGGCCGTAATCATCTCGCCGAGCTCCCGCAGCATGGTGATATCCTCGGGCTCGCCCCGGCCCGCCACGATCCCGTCGAGGATCTCGAGCATCCGCTTCGTCCCTTCGCGGCAGGGAACGCATTTGCCGCAGGATTCCCGCTGCGTAAAACTCATGAAGAACCGCGCCACTTCCACCATGCACGTGTCCTCGTTCATCACGACCAGACCGCCGGAGCCGATCATAGCGCCCGCGCTCTTGAGCGAGTCGAAGTCCAGCGGCAAGTCTAAATGTTCTTCCGTCAAGCACGCGCCGGACGGCCCGCCGATCTGGACCGCCTTGAATTTCTTGCCGTCCGCGATGCCGCCGCCGATATCGAAGATGACCTTGCGGAGCGGTGAGCCCATCTCCACCTCGATCAGCCCCGTATTGACGATGTTGCCCGTCACGGAAAACGCCTTCGTGCCCGGTGAGGAATCGGAACCGACGCTGCGGTACCACTTCGCGCCCCGTTCGATTATAAGAGGAACGTTCGCGAAAGTTTCCACGTTGTTCAGCGTCGTCGGCTTGCCGAACAGCCCCTGCTCCACGGTGCGCGGCGGTTTGACGCGCGGCATACCGCGGTTGCCCTCGATCGACGCGGTCAGCGCGCTGCCCTCGCCGCAGACGAACGCGCCCGCGCCCTGGCTGATAATCAGGTCGAAGCTGAAATCCGAGCCGAGAATATTCTTCCCCATAATGCCGGTTTTCTTGCACTGCGCGATGGCGGTTTCGAGCCGCTCGACGGCCTTGGGATACTCCGCACGCACGTAGATGTAACCCTTGTCGGCGCCGCACGCGTAGGCCGCTATCAGCATCCCTTCTATCATACGGTGCGGATCGCCCTCCATTATACTCATGTCCATAAACGCGCCCGGATCGCCCTCGTCGCCGTTACAGACGACGTACTTCTGGGCTTCCTCTTGGCGCGCCACCTGCTCCCATTTGCGGCCCGTCGGAAAACCGCCGCCGCCGCGCCCCCGAAGATTCGATTCCTTGATCTCGGAAACGATAGCCGCGGGCGTCATCTCGAACAGAGCCTTTTCAAACGCGCCGTAGCCGCCCGCCGCGAGATATTCAGCGATGCTCGTGGCGTCTATCGCGCCGCTGTTTTCGAGGACCGTGCGGGACTGACGCTTGTAGAACGGGATATCCTTCTCGCATTTGCAGACCCTGCCCGCCTCGTTTCGGTAACCGAGCCGCGTAATGAACTCATCGCCGGCAATCGATTTTTCTATAATTTCGTCGGCGTCGCCGGGGCTGACGCGCGCATACACGTAGCCGGACGGCTCGATCCTGACGAGCGGCCCGATCTGGCAAAAGCCGTGACAGCCCGTTTTCTTCAGGCCGAGATCCGCGCCTTTCTCCTCGGTCAGCGCTATCTGCACGCTGAGCCCGCGCTTTGCCGCGGACTTCTTTAGTTCATTAAATATCGTCAGAGAGCCGCTCGAAATGCAGCCCGTCCCCGCGCACACCGCGATATGCTTCTTCTGTTTTTTCAAAGCGGCCCGGTACGCCGTCCTCGCCTTCTTCAGCTCGCTTCTGTCTTTTATCTTCGTCATGACGCCGCCCCCATTCTGAGTGCCGCGATCAGTTCCGCCGCCTTGTCCGGCGTCATCGCCGCGTACACGTCGTCGTCCACCATCACGACCGGCGACAGGCTGCACGCGCCGAGGCACGACACCGTTTCAACCGTAAACAGCATATCGCCCGTGGTGATCTCGCCGTCCGCGAGCCTCAGCTCCGTCCGAATGCGGTCGAGAATCGGAATGGATTTGCGGACGTGGCACGCCGTCCCGTCGCAGACCTTGATAACATATTTGCCCTTCGGTTCGAGCGAAAAATTCTCGTAAAAAGTGGCGATACCGTAAATCTTCGCCTCAGGCAAGTCCATCTCATTGCTGATGTAGGGGAACACCTCGCGGGGCAAATACCGGTAATGTTTTTGAATGCCCTGCAAGACCGCGATAATCTTGCTCTTATCGCGCCCGCATCTGTCCAATACTTTTTTGCACACGGAATAATCAAACGATGGATCAACCAAGCGTTCCTCAAAGTTCATACAGCCTCCCTTTATCCTTGTTAATAAATGTACCCAAACCGGATTATAACATAGGCGAACGCTACTGAGATGTTGTGATAGGGGTATTGTGAAAGGGTTTTGGCGATGAGTCCCCTTGCCATTGCAGGATCGGAGCGTCACTGTCCCCCAGACCGAGAAACTGGAGCAATCGCTGTTAATAATGCGGGCGCATGGGGCTGTCCTAAAGTGAATGAAGTGATTTGATTGTTAATTTTTAATAATTGAGGCATTCCAAACATGAAGGACAGCCCCACCGGGCTTTTCGCTGCAATTCCTCGGCCCGCCTGTTTCACAAAACTGTGCTGCAGAATAAAAGAGAGCAGCGAAGCAAATGAAGCAAGCGAATATTCCGGCAGGCGGCCTGCGGGATTTCCGCTTCAATCCCTTGCGCGGGACATATGCGCCATTCCGTGCCGCCTTTACTCCGTCTGTCATTGCAAACCTCGGCCGCTCCCTTATGCGAGAAAAGCCTACAACACGCCCATCCTCCTACGGCGTACCCGTTTCTCGTCCAAACGCAAAAACCGTACGGGCAAAAACCCAACGCAAGCCCCCATCCCCCTGCCGTCCCCCGTCGTCATTGCGGACAACGTTATTAAAATTAACATCATTTTCACACAAGACAATTACGCGCGCGGATATTATTTCTCACATACGCGCGAACACAGAATGAAAAGGCCGCCAACTTGATTAAAGCTGACCGCTTCTTATTGAGAACCATACTGCTTGCTTCGCTTTGCTCGCAATAGAGTTGTAACGAAATTAAAATTAAATACATCAAGCATAAACCATTATGGCTTAAACTCAATCTAATTTGCGATCAACCGATTGGTATAATATGGAAAACGGCTAATTTCGTTACAACTCTATTGCGAGCGCAGCGAAGCAATCCAGTTTACTGTGTAACTACGTAAGCTCTCTAGTTCCTCCCGCTCCG
>JAISEX010000096.1 GCA_031263875.1 Eubacteriales Family XIII. Incertae Sedis bacterium
GCTCGCCGATCTCCATCATCAGATCGCGAAATTCCTCGCGGTCCTCCGCACGGCGTATGCTGTCCATATTCACGCCGAGCAGCCGCACGCCATATTTCGCAAGCGTGCCGTCCGCCTCAAGCTCCGTCGCGAGATTCAGCCCCGTCTGCCCGCCGAAACCCGCGAGAATCCCATCCGGGCGTTCGCGCTCCAGGATCGCGGTCAGCGCATGGACGGTCAGCGGCTCGATATAGATTTTATCCGCAATTCCCGGATCCGTCATAATCGTCGCGGGATTGCTGTTCACGAGAACGCATTCGATGCCCTCCTCGCGGATCGCCTTGCACGACTGCGTGCCCGCGTAATCGAATTCGGCCGCCTGCCCGATAATGATGGGGCCCGATCCGATAATCAGAACCTTCCGCAGCGAGGTGTCCTTAGGCATGGCGCGCACCCCCTTTCGCGGAATTCGCCGCCATTATCTCTATAAAGCGGTCGAACAGATACTCCGAATCGTTCGGTCCCGGCGAACCTTCCGGGTGGTATTGCACCGAAAAGACCGGCAGCGTTTTGTGGCGCATGCCCTCCACCGTCCCGTCGTTCAAATTCACGTGCGTAATCACCATGCCGCCCGCGCTGACGCTCTCCGGCCGCACCGCAAAGCTGTGGTTCTGCGAGGTGATAGCCGACCGGCCCGTTTCCCTATCGAGAACGCCGTGGTTCCCGCCGCGATGACCGAACTTCAATTTATACGTTTCACCGCCGGCAGCGAGCGCAAGCACCTGATGGCCCATGCAAATGCCGAACGTGGGGAGCTTCGTCATCAGCGCCCGCGCAGCCCGCACCGCCTCGGTCGCCTGCTCCGGATCGCCGGGCCCGTTCGACAGGAAAAAGCCGTCCGGCCTTATCGCGAGGATTTCTTCCGGCGCCGTTCCGTATGGGAACAGCGTCACGTCGCAGCCGCGCCGCGTCATCGAACGGATAATGTTGTTTTTGATGCCGAGATCGAGCACCGCGACGCGCCAGCGCCCCTCCGCCGCCTTATGGACAGTCACCTCCCGCACGCCCGCAACCCGCATATAATCCGTGCACAGCTCCGTTTCTTCAAGCAGCCGCCGCGCCTCGTCCCTGCCGATCCCCTCGTTGCTTATCACGCACTTGACCGTCCCTTCGCGCCGTATCTTCTTCGCGATCGCGCGTGTGTCCACATAATAGACACCGGGAATCTTCTGCGCCGTCAGCCACTCGCTTATCGTCATCACGCTCATGCGGTTCGACGGCCGGAACGAGATGTCCCGCGCCACCAGCCCGAACGCGTGAATGCGGTCGGATTGGCCGTCGACCTCGCTGACCCCGTAATTCCCTATCAGCGGGTAGGTCATAGTGATGATCTGCCCCCGGTACGACGGGTCGGTCAGGATCCCCTGATAGCCCGTCATCGACGTATTAAAAACAAGCTCGCCCACGTTCGTCGCAGGCGAGCCGAATCCCATTCCCCGGCACACGGTACCATCTTCAAGCAACAATAATCCTTCGGTAACTGACATAGACGCTCCTTTTTTCTTTGATTTTTTCCGAGTCTTCTCTTATTCTTCTCTCAGGCGCTGTTTATAATTATACATAAATATGCATGATTATGCAACATGGGCGCATGGAGATGAAGTGTCATTATAGCGCGATATACGGTTCTGTGATTCGCGGTTGATCTCTTTGGGCGCATGGGGCTGTCTGAGAGAGAATGATGTTGCAAATTGTTAAAATTTTAACAATAAGGGGCTTTAAACACCGCGAGGCCAGCCCCACCGGGCTATCCGCTTGTATCTTTTTTGCCGGTGGCAAAAAAGGATACCGCTGCTATCCCTTGGCAGAGGTACAGGAGCTTCAGCTCCGTTGTACCTCGCACAACGAGGAGCGCAGGGCTTCAGCCCGTGGCGCTCTACCGTGCGCGGGGCATATGCGGACTTCCGTGCCGTCTTTATTTCGTCTGTCATTGCAGACCATGGCCGCAATCACCCATGCGAGAAAAGCATCCGACACGCCCATCCTCCTACGGCGTCCCCGTTTCTCGTCCAAACGCAAAATCCGCACGGGCGAAAACATAACGCGACCATCCGCCTCCCTGCCGTCGTCCTTCTCATCGCCATTTCCTGGCGGCAGCGGGCGGCGGGACGCCGCCCCTACGTCTTTCCAGGCCGCGATTTGCGGCTATGCCACGGAATCCAAAATGTCATAGTGAGCAACGCGAGCGTGAGGAGCGTCAGCGACGAAGCAATCCAGAATTACTCACTGCAAACTGGAATGCTCATTTTGCAATCGCAGCACGGATACGGAAACTTCACCAATTAAACGTGGACAAACGCCGTCCCCCGTTATTCCGTCCCCCACTCAAAACCAAACAAAAAAACCAAAAATATATCCTCCGAAGTATTGACAAAACATTTGCGAGAATATATTATATTCCCATAATAAGCAACTTAAATCTGTATTGAGATTTTTATTGGAAAGGAAATTATAAATGGTAAATAGCAAGGAGCC
>JAISEX010000098.1 GCA_031263875.1 Eubacteriales Family XIII. Incertae Sedis bacterium
ATATTTGCAGTTGCTCCGAATACGACCTTTATGATCGCGGCAAATTCCTGTGAGAATCTTTTCGGTATCCCGGCGGTCAACGGCTTCCTCTATCCTGAGATAGTGAACCCGATGACGGACACGATGTACCTGATGAAGAATTTCTGGCATATCAACAACAGCGGTACGCTGAATTCTCTCGCGAACAACGCGTTTGAGAACGCCAGTCTGCCGGAAGGCTATACGTACAGCCCGACTGCATTTAACGAAGCGGCAACGCAGGCGAAGATCGACGCGGGACTTGCCTATTACGCGTCCTACAAAACGGAAATCGATACGGATTCTCCCCAATTGCAGCTGACGCAGGAATCTTTGAACGTTACAGTCAACGCTATTCCCGACCAAGAGTATACGGGAAAGGTGCTGACGCCCGCTCCGGTCGTGTCCGCGAGCGGCACGACGCTAACGGCTGGCACGGACTATACCGTTGCGTATTATGCCAATATCTATCCCGGAACCGCGAAGGTCACGATAACCGGCAAGGGCAATTACAGCGGCTTTAAATCAGCGAGCTTCAATGTCACGGTCGATGACGGTTGGTTAAAACATGCCGATGGTAAATACCGCTATTACGTGAAAAACGTCGCGAAAACCGGTTGGGTGAAGGATAAAAACGCATGGTATTACCTCGGTGCGGATCGCATAATGAAAACTGGCTGGCAGAAGGTCGGTACGAAATGGTATTACCTCGACGCCAAGAATGGCGATATGAAGACCGGTTGGACGAAGGTCGGCGGTAAGTATTATTACCTCAATGCCACGAACGGCGACATGGCGACCGGTTGGAAGAAAGTCGGTACCAAGTGGTATTATCTCGGCGCGAACGGCGATATGAAGACCGGATGGCTGAAAGACGGCGGTAAATGGTATTACCTCGGCAGCGCTTCCGACGGCGCGATGAAGACCGGCACGGTGAAAATCGGCGCGAAGAATTACACGTTCAATAAAAGCGGCGTATGGGTGAAGTAAGCAGCTCAATTTGAGCAAAATAGAAACTCATCGAAAAGAGGCTGTCCTATAAAGAGGCGGCCTCTTTTTCATGCGTGGTGCGTGAGGTTTGGAGCGGTGCAGGGGACGCCGTAGGAAGGACGGGCGTGTCGTGTGCTTTTCTCGCCTTACTGCGCAAGGGATAGGAGGGGTGCGGTAGCAGCCGCGAAGCGGCCAAAGCCCCGGATAGCCCGGTGGGGCTCCGCCCCATGCGCCCCAATCAAAAAACTTTAAAGATTTACAGGCCGATATATTCGGAGTAGACCGTCCGCGCGGCGGATTCATCGCGCGCGCCGCGTATGACCGCGCGCCCGTCGCGGAAAAGATTGAAAGAAATGCCGTCGCCGTCGAACCGCAGCAGATAGGGATTGTGCATAACGAGGCCGATGGCGGACAGCCGCTCGGCAAACGCGTCGAGGTCGATGTCGGTGGGGGACGAGGGCGCCACTTGGAACGAGCCCGGCGTGCAGAGCGCGGTAACGCTGTCCTCGGGCGCGCCTGCGTCGAGCAGCGCGTAGTCGTGTTTGCCGCAGACGGGGCAGCCGGGATCCTTCAGTATTTTCACGGAATCGAAGGCGTTGTTCCACAGGTCGATCGAGAGATATTCCGTTAGAATGTCCGCGGAGCCGGTAAGGATCTTGATGGCTTCCGTCGCCTGGATCGACGCCACGACCGACGTAATCGTGCCGATAACGCCCGCTGTGGCGCAGGTCGGATAGGAACCGGGCGCCGGGACGTCGGGCGTGATGCATCTGAAACAGGGGTCGCTGCCCGGCATAATGTTCATCACCGCGCCTGACGCGCCGAGTGCCCCGCCGTAGACCCACGGCTTCGCGTGTTTGTGGCACACTTCGCAGATCAGGGCGCGCAGCTCGAAATTATCCGAGCCGTCGAGAACGATGTCCATATCCATTATCAGGGATTCGATGTTGCCGGCGTTAATGTCCGTGACGACGCTTTCCGTGATGACGGCGGAATTGATCTCCGCGATATGCAGGGCCGCGGCGATTGCTTTCGGTAGCTGCTCGGCGGCGTCTTTTTCTGTATACATCGCCTGCCGCTGGAGATTCGTCAGCTCCACATAGTCGCGGTCGACGAGGCGAAGGTAGCCGACGCCGGAGCGCGCCAATTTTTCCGCGAGAACGGAGCCGAGCGCGCCAACGCCGAGTATAACGGCCTTGGATGCGAGCAGCTTTTCCTGACCTTCCTCGCCGATTTTCGGAAAGACGGTCTGGCGCTGATAGCGTTCGCGTTGTTCGGGATTCATGCGGTATCAGCCTCCCAGAAACCGGTAGAGGACGCGCAGCTTATCGCCCTCGTTCATCACCGTTTCCCACTGGGCCGACATATAATTGATGACGAAGACGACGTTCTTTATCACGCCGTCCGTCATTTCGCGGCCATCCGCGCGGAAAAACGAATCCATAGCTTCGCGCACGGTGGCGCCGTCCGCGACCTCGTAATCGCCTTCACGGAGGTGCCCGACGATATCGGGGCAACTGAATTTCACGTTTACAATCATAGGTACCGACCTTTCACTACCGAATATCCTCCTTATAATTATACGGTTTGCAGAATATTTTGGCAATGCGGCTGTGTGCG
>JAISEX010000224.1 GCA_031263875.1 Eubacteriales Family XIII. Incertae Sedis bacterium
GCAGAAACCAATCGCCGCCGGACTCGCGCTTGACATAGGCACTACTGCCATCAGCGCGCTGCTTGTAGACCTGTTCACCGGCGAACCTCTTGCCTCCGGCTCCGCGGGCAACGGACAGATTCATTACGGCGCGGACGTAATCAACCGCCTCATCGAAAGCTCCCGTCCCGGAGGCCTCGAACGATTGCGCGCCGCCGTCGCGGACGACTGCGTAACGCCTCTCGTCGAAAAAATATGCCTGTCCCGCGGCATGACGCCCGCGCAAATTTACCGCGTGGCGTTCGCGGGCAACACGACGATGACTCATCTGTTCTTAGGCGTGTGGGCGAACTTCATACGGCTCGAGCCGTACGTGCCCGCTTTTTTCAGGTTGGAGGGACTGCGCGGCTCCGATATACGAATCGGCGTCAACGACTGCGCGGACGTGCTCGCCGCGCCGTGCGTCGGCAGCTATGTGGGCGGCGATATAACGGCGGGCGTGTTTGCCTCCATGATGAACCGGCGGCAGGCTTCGTCGTTGTTCATAGACCTGGGCACGAACGGCGAACTGGTTTATGGCGGAGCGGATTTCCTTATGGCCTGCGCCTGTTCCGCGGGGCCGGCTTTTGAAGGCGTCGATATAAGCTGCGGAATGCGGGCGGCCGACGGCGCGATCGAAGCGTTTCACATCGACGCCGCGACGCTCGAACCGACCCTCACGGTCATCGGCGCTCCGGACGCGAAGCCAGCGGGGATTTGCGGATCGGGCCTGATAGATATAATTTGTGAGTTGTTCCGCGCGGGCGTCATCGACGCTAAAGGAAGGATAGTCCGCGAAAGCGCTCGTATCATACGTGACGATACGGGCCTTGCGGGCTACGTGTTGGTTTTCGCCGGCGAAACCGGCATCGGACGGAATATTGAGATAAACGAGACGGACATCGACAATTTCATCCGCGCCAAGGGCTCGATATATTCCGCCATACGCTGTCTCCTCGCTACCGCGGATACGCGGGAGAACGAACTGGACGCCGTATACGTCGCCGGCGGGATCGGGAGCGGCATCAACATCGGCAGCGCCATTCGCATCGGCATGCTCCCCAGCATGCCCGCCGAACGTTTTCATTATCTCGGCAACACGTCGTTGATGGGCGCGTACGCCATGCTTACGTCGCGTAAAGCAAACTCGGAAGTAAAAAACGTCGGCGACGGCATGACGTATCTGGAGCTGTCAACGCATCCAGGCTACATGGACGAGTTCGTGGCGGCGTGTTTCCTGCCGCATACGGACGCTTCGCTGTTTCCCGCCGCGGAGGCGGAGCTTACATGATAAATATGATAAAAAAGACGAACCGGATGTTCGAGACTCCGTACAATCATTATCTTCAAAGTTTCCGATCCCTCGACCCGACGGAAACGGCCAAACGCTGCGCGGTTCCTTTCGATCCTGGCAGGTCAGCGTTTTATGTCCGGCTGATGGGCGTACTGTACGAGGTATTGTTCCCTCAGTTCGACGCGCGCGCCGCGGAAGGCGAGGCGGAAGCTCCAGCCTTAAAAAATTATGAGAAGATACTTTTGATGCGTTACCTTTGCGAAGGCAGGCATGTTCCGCGGCGCGGCGGCCAGTTGTCATACGACGAGATTCCGAACGGCGCCTTATACCTGAGCAATTTCAAGAACCGCTGCGCGCGCCGCGCCGCGCGCGCTCTAGGAGGCGATATAAAATCTTTTGAAAAAGCCATGACGGGCTTTCAGGCGGAGCGCCTTCCGCAGGGCGACGCGGGATTCCGTTTCGAGTTTATCGGCGGGATATATATGAGCGTAATTCTCTGGGAGGGCGACGACGAATTCGAGGCGTCCGCGCAGTTTATGTTCGACGACAATTTCCCCGCCGCCTTTACGGCGGAAGACGCGGCCGTAGCCGGAGAAATCGCCGTCGGCAGGATATGCGCCGCCGTATCTTTATTGGCATAAAAAGAGTGAGGAGGCTACGGACATGTGTCTTTCAAGCGTTTATCTGACACGCGCGGGAGGGGAAACGGAACTGCTCTGCGAGTATGTCAGCGGCGCGGAACTGGCCGACGGGCATATCACGTTCAGGGACATACTCGGCCAGGAGGTCCGCGTGGCCGGCGCGCTGAAAAACATCGACCTCGTGAAGAACACGATAACGGTAGAGGCGCGGGATTGAGGGGGCTGGCATGGCATACGCGATAGCGGTGGCGGGCAAGGGCGGCACGGGAAAAACGACGTTGTGTGGGCTTCTGATAGACGCTCTGTGCAAAGAAGGCAGGGGGCCGGTGCTCGCGGTGGACGCGGACGCCAACTCCAACCTCAACGAGGTGATGGGCGTGGACGCTCCGATCACTCTGGGCAGTCTCCGCGAGGATATAAAAAACGCCGGCGCGAGCGACAGCGTTCCGGCGTCCATGACAAAACAGGATTACCTCGGCGCGAAGTTCGCCGAAGCTCTTATAGAGGAGCCGGACTACGACATGCTCGTCATGGGCCGCACGCAGGGGACAGGGTGTTACTGTTTCGTGAACAGCCTCCTCAAAACTCAGTTGGAACGGCTGTCGAAAAATTATAAATATATCGTCGTCGACAACGAGGCGGGAATGGAACACTTGAGCCGTGGAGTGCTGCCCAGCGTGAACCTCATACTGATCGTCTCGGATTGTTCTCTGCGCGGAGTGCAGGCCGCGGGCCGAATTCGTTTCCTCGTCGACGAACTCGGGATGAAGCCGGACGCCTCTCGCTTCATTATAAACAGGGCGCCGGAGGGCGGGCCGGGCGAAAGCGTCTTGCGCGAGGCCGAACATTTTGGACTTGACTTGGCGGGAGTCGTGCCCCACGACCCGATGATTTACGACTTCGACCGCGAGGGCAGGCCGACGGTAGATCTGCCGCGAGACTCGCCGGCCCGCTCAGCGCTCTTCGAAATTTTCGCTAAAGTGTTGCCGCACGGCAAGCGCTGACGATGTCACAACAAATTCTTGTCTTGGGAGGATGAATCGATGGGTACCTCGCCAGCCATGGTGGAGCAACATACCAGCAAGGAGGATATACTGAAAAGGTTCACGACTATAGAGCAGTTGGAGGCCGACACGGAAAAACTGCATGAGATGGCTTGCGCCGTCTGCGCTGAGACGTGGGCCGACCGTAGCAAGAAACAGACGCCGCACTGCAAGTTCGGCGAGGACGGCGTGTGCTGCCGCGTATGCTCGATGGGCCCCTGCCGCATAACCGCGAAAGCTTCCCGGGGGATATGCGGGGCGGACGAGCATACTATAGCGGGCAGGCATTATTTGCGAATGGCGACGGCAGGGGCGGCGGCGCACTCCGACCACGCGCGCGAAATCGCTTATGTCCTGCGCGAGAGCAGCGCGGAGGGCAATTTCAAAATCCGCGACGAATCAAAGCTGATCCGGCTCGCGAAGGAGTGGGATGTCGAGACCGAGGGCCGCGACATATACGACGTCGCGCACGAGGTAGCCGATCTGGGGCTGATGGAATTCGGCAAACCTTTCGGCACGCAGCGCTTCCTCGAGCGGGCGACGAAGGAACGGCGGGAACTCTGGGAAAAAGAGGGCCTGGCTCCGCGCGCGATAGACCGCGAAGTTTCGACGTCGCTTCACATGACGCACATGGGCAACACCGCCGAAGCCGAGGCGCTCGTGCGCCAGAGCCTGAAAATCGGGCTCGCCGACGGTTACGGCGGCTCCATGATAAGCACGATCTTTTCAGACATTCTATTCGGAACGCCGACGGCCCGCTCGACGGAGGGCAACCTCGGCGTGCTCGAACATGACATGGTGAATCTTATCGTGCACGGACACGACCCGGTATTCTCGGAGATGGTGGTGCTCGCCTCAGAGGAGAAAGATTTGCAGGATCTCGCGAAGAAAAAAGGCGCGAAAGGCATCAACGTGGTAGGCCTGTGCTGCACCGCCAACGAGGTCGCCATGCGCCACGGCGTCAGGATGGCCGGTAATTTTCTCCAGCAGGAAAACGTCATACTGACGGGCGCTGTCGAGATGATATGCGTGGACGTACAGTGCATTTTTCCCGCGCTTGGGCCTCTGACGGACTGTTACCACACGAAGTTCGTCACGTCCTCGCCGGTGGCGAAAATTCCGCGCTCCATCTACATGCCGTTCGACCCGGACACCGCGAAGGAAAACGCGCGGGAAATCGTCAGGATGGCTGTGGAGAATTTCGAGAACCGCGACCCGGACAAAGTATTTATCCCCGAGCATAAACAGCCGGCCACCGTCGGTTACCCGACGGAACAGATAATTTACGAGCTGGACGGCGTGACGAACAGCTACGTCGAGGAGCGCGGCTCTTACAGGCCCGCCGTCGACAGCATCAAGTCGGGCGTGCTTCGCGGAGCGGTCGCCATCGTGGGCTGCAACAACCCGAGAGTGCGTCCCGACTTCTCCCATATAGAGATAATGAAAGAACTGATAGCCAACGATATTCTGATCGTCGCGACCGGCTGCGCCGCTCAGGCCGCCGCTAAATCAGGGCTTCTCAGCAAGGACGCGAAATTTATATGCGGCGCGGGCCTGCGGCGGGTATGCGAACTTGTGGGAATCCCTCCGGTTTTGCACATGGGCGCGTGCGTGGACATATGCCGAATGATGCTGCTTGTGAACGAAATAGCCAACGACTGGGGTGTGGACGTGACTCAGCTTCCGATCGTCGGCTGCGCGCCCGAATGGATGAGCGAGAAAGCTGTGGCGATCGCCAACTACGTCGTAGCCACCGGCATCGACACTTACCTCGGTATCGAGCCGCAAGTGAAAGGCTCGGCGCAAATGATGGAGCTGATCACCGAAGGCACGCGCAAAATCACGGGAGCGGGCTACATCATCAACACCGACCCGCAAGAACTCGTGAAATCCATGATCGACGGCATCGAGCGTAAACGCGCCGCGCTCGGGATTTGAGATAAGGCGTGTTCTCATGAAAATCGCGGTCACGGGCAAAGGAGGCGTAGGAAAGACGACATTGGCGGCTATTTTGTCGCGCTTGTACGCGGAGGAAGGACGACCCGTCCTTGCGGTTGACGTCGACCAGGACTCGAATCTCGGGCTAGCGCTGGGCTTCACTCCGACGGAACTGCTCGGCATTACGCCCGTTTCGCGAATGAGCGGGCTGATAGCGGAGAGAACAGGCTCGTCGAAAGAGAATTACGGAAAATTCTTCAAGATCAACCCGCGCGTCAGCGATATACCCGATCGCTTTTCGCACGAAAAGAACGGCGTGCGGCTGCTCGTGATGGGCACAGTCGAAACGGGAGGCGGAGGATGCGTCTGTCCCGAACACGTGGTCCTCCGGCGCGTCATATCGAATCTGGTTCTCGCGCGCGAGGACGTGGTTATAATGGACATGGAGGCGGGGCTCGAACATCTCGGCCGCGGCACCGCGGACATGGTGGACCGGTTCGTTGTCGTAGTCGAACCCGGCGTCCGAAGCATCCAGACATACGAAAACGTGAAACGCCTCGCCGCCGACCTCGGCGTTCGCCGGGTGAGCGTTGCCGCGAACAAAGTACGCGGACGCGGGGACGAAGAGTTCATCGCGAACCGCGTCCCGGCGAAAGACCTGCTCGGGGTCATTC
>JAISEX010000231.1 GCA_031263875.1 Eubacteriales Family XIII. Incertae Sedis bacterium
CAATAAGCCGCAACTCCTTTGCGTCTTGTTTCAGTACAATAACTAAAAACGAAAAGAGAAAACAGCCCGGTATGCACCATTCGCAGGGGCTGTTTTTTTGCATGTCTGCGAAGCGGTGCAGGGGAGGAAATAACTTATGCAAACGATGAAAATTATCGCAAAGAGAAAGAGGCTCGCGCTGTTTATCGCCGTAATAATGGCGCTAACGCTTTGGATGGCCCTGCCGCTGCAGGCGAGTGCGCTTGATGGTATTACGTATACCTATACCGTTTTAGATGATAAGGCAAGGATTACCGCTGTTGATAAAAGCGCGGTGACGGGGGAGGTAGAGATACCCGCCACGTTAGGAGAATACCCGGTGGTCGCGATCGGTCTGGCGTCCATAAATACCGGCGTGTTTGGAACTTGCACCGC
This sequence comes from Eubacteriales Family XIII. Incertae Sedis bacterium, assembly GCA_031263875.1. GTDB lineage: Bacteria > Bacillota > Clostridia > Peptostreptococcales > Anaerovoracaceae > JAITEX01. The sequence continues at coordinate 415 of JAISEX010000231.1, forward strand.
TCTCACCTCCGTAATCATCCCGGATAGCGTAAAGACGATCGAGAACAACACGTTTCGAGGGTGCAGCGCTCTCGCCTCCGTAACCATACCGAGTAGCGTGACTGCAATCAATATGAGCGCATTTCAAGGTTGCGGATCTCTCGCCTCTGTAATCATCCCGAATAGCGTGCAAACGATCCAGTCCTCGGCGTTCAAAAACTGCACATCGCTCAAATCCATAATCATCCCGAACGACATGACAGTGATCGCGTCAGGCCTGTTTGAAGGTTGCGAATCTCTCGCCTCCGTTACTATCCTGGGCACCGTGGAAACAATAGGCGGAGGCGCGTTTTTCGGTTGCACATCTCTCACCTCCATAACCATTCCGGACAGCGTGACAAGGATCGGGTACAGCGCATTTTACAATTGCACATCGCTCACATCCGTAACCATCCCGGACGGCGTGACGGGGATGAGCTGGGATGCGTTTAGAGGTTGCAGCTCGCTCACGTCCGTAACCATACCGGATAGCATGACATCGATCGGGCAAAACATGTTCAACGGTTGCGAATCTCTCGAATACATAATCATACCGGACAGCGTGACAACAATCGGAAACACTATAACGAACAATTCACCGGCCTATATATACGCCTATGAGGGCTCTGCCGCGGCGACATACGTGCAGAATAACTCGAGCGCCCCGTCCGTTACCGTACCGGCCGGAGGCCATGTAGAAGGGGATGGCGAAGGCAACATCATTTTCACGCTTCCTGCTGACGGCGGCGCCGTTACCACGTCTCCCGGCGCTCAGGTTGCGGCAGGCGATGAGAACGGCGAAATTAAAGTCACCGTGCCCGGTACAGAAGCGCCTGTCACGGTTCCTCCCGGCTCCAAGGTGACCGAAGACGAGGGCAAAATTGAAGTGACGCTTCCCGACGGCGGCGGCACCGTTACCGTATCTCCCGGCATCAAAGTGGAAGCAGGCGAGGGCGACGGCGAGATCAAGGTAACCCTGCCCGATGCGGAAGAACCTATCACCATACCTATTGGATCAACGGTAAACACGGACGGAATAGTCATCGACATTCCGGCCATTCAAGGTGTTACGCCTCCGGTGGTTGGCGCGTCTCCGGCCGGCGCCATAGCGGAGACCGCGCAGTATACCGGAACAATCGCCTGGAACGGCAATCCCGCGGTGTTTGGTTACTCCACGGTCTATACGGCCACGATTACCCTTACCCCCGAAGAAAACTACACGCTTACCGGCGTGGCGGAAAACTTCTTTACCGTCGTGGGAGCAGCGCAAGTCTCTAACGAAGCGGACAGCGGCGTTATTACGGCGGTATTCCCCGCAACAGCTTCGCGAACCTACGCCCTGACGGTAACGAACGGCACAGGCGGCGGCTCGTATGCGGCGGGAACGACCGTAACCATTACCGCGGACGCGGCTGCAGAGGGTAAAATCTTCGATAAGTGGACGACCACCGATGGTGTAACTTTCGCCAATGAAAACAGCGCCACAACGAGCTTCGTTATGCCCGCAAAAGCGGTAACCGTTACGGCAACCTACGCGGACGATCCGCAGGGCACAGGCGGCGAACCCACAAATCCGACGGTCACCGATGATTGGATGTACGAAGACGGCGCGTGGAAGTTCTTTATTGACGGCATCGCGCAAACCGGCTGGCTATACGATGACGGCGCATGGTATTACCTGAACGCGGACGGCGAAATGCAGACCGGTTGGCTATACGATACCCACTACAAAGCCTGGTATTATCTCTCCGGAAACGGCGTTATGAAAACCGGTTGGGTAAAGGACAACGGCAGTTGGTATTATCTCGCCGGTAACGGCGCTATGGTCGCAAGTAAGTGGCTTCACGATACCGACGGAAGCTGGTACTACCTCTCCGGCAACGGCAAAATGCTGACCGGGAAGCAGACCATCGGCGGGAAAGTTTATTCATTCAAAATAAACGGGGTTTGGGTGAGCTAAGCTGAATTAAGCAAAGCATACTTCGCATGAGTAGAGTGGGGGCCGCGCAGGAATGTGCGGCCTCCCTCGTTTGGAGGCAAAGCGGGAATTACGGCCGGCGGCACGGGGGAGGAGTGGCATGTTGCGCTCTGTCATCTCGTCGGGTTTTACGGTTTTGGAATTGTGCTATAATATAAATCGTAAAGGAATGTAAAGCTTCGTAAAGAAACGTAAAGCTTTGTAAAGGAATGTAAGGCTTCGTAAAGGAAAGTAAAGGGCGAGGAATGGCAGAAAATGAGCAGAATAAATCCGTTTACGCCGAGTTTCGGCAGTGTTCCGCCGCTGATGGCGGGACGGGAACAGTTGATTGAAAGTATTTTGAATGGTTTGGATAACGCGCCCGGCGATCCGAATCGAACAACGATTTTTATCGGCGCGCGAGGCACGGGCAAAACGGCGCTGCTTTCAAAGATCGCGGACGAAGCGGAATCTCGCGGATGGGTGAGCGCGAATGTGACCGCCGTGAGTGGAATGCTGGAGGACGTAATACAGCGTTCCGTTGAATCGGCAAAGGAATTTGCCGAAAAACAAAACGTAAATCGTATCACTTCGCTCAGCGCTTTCGGTTTTAGCTTCACACGAAAAGTGACAGATGAACCGAAAGGGAACTGGCGAACACAAATGAACCGGATCCTCGACGAACTGAATGCGCAGGGTATCGGGTTGTTGATTACCGTCGATGAGGTGGGCGCGGACACGGATGAGATGCGCGTTTTGGCTGCCGCGTTTCAACATTTTGTGCGCGAACGCCGCAATACGGCTTTGATTATGGCAGGGCTGCCGCAGCAGGTGTCGGCCTTACTTTCGGATAAGAAAATCTCCTTTCTTCGGAAAGCGTTCCAACATTATCTCGATCCGATCCCCTTGTACGAGGTACGCGATGCGATGAGGCGAACGGTGGAATTATCCGGCAGAAAAATTGGGAAACAGGCGTTGGACGCGGCAACGAACGCCACCGGCGGCTTCCCCTTTCTCATCCAGCTTACGGGCTATCATGTGTGGAGGCAACATGCGGAGAGGGCGGAAATATCTCCTGGCGATGTGACTGCGGGTGTCGAGTACGCGCGCGCGGATATGGAAAAAATGATTTTCAGACGGACTTTGGATGAATTATCCGACGGCGATCGAGCGTTTTTGGACGCCATGTCCGTCGATGAGAAGGAAAGCCGCCTTTCAGACATCAAAGATCGCCTGGGGGTTTCATCAAATTACGCAAACCAATATCGAATACGTTTGATCGAGCAGGGAATTATAGGTTCTCGTGGTCGCGGAAAGCTGGGATTTGAGATTCCGATGCTAAGGGACTATTTGCGGAGTGGCGGTGAGTAAGGTATTGCGGCTCCGACTGAAATGATAAACTTTACGGAGACGGCACGGAATGTCGCATATGTCCCGCGCAAGGGATAGCAGCGGTATCCTTTTTCGCCGCAGGCGAAAAAGATACAAGCGGATAGCCCGGTGGGGCACTCGTGCCCCATGCGCCCGAAAAAATCAAGCAAATTCCCGGCAAGCAAAAAAGCTCCCCGCCGTCAACTCGCGACCGTAAAGAGCCTTTTATCGAGCGCCACGCAATTCTACTCCGCGATCACGATTTCTTTGATAAAGAATTCCTTGCCGCAGAGCAGTTCGAGGGTTTTGCCGCCGCAATCGGGACAGCGGGCCTTGTTCGCGAGGACGTTAAAGACCTTGCCGCAATCCGCGCAGCGGGCATTGCCGGGCAGGATTTCGATTTTCAGCGCGGTGTCCGCGAGCGCGGTATTATCCACGGCGGCGGGGTAGACCGCTTCGATGTAGTGGGGGATCATGGAGGACAGCTCGCCGATCTGAAGCACCAGCGTTTCGACCCGGCCCGTCACGCGGTTCTCCTCAATAAATTTCTCGACGGCGCTGACGACCTCGATAACGACTCCCAATTCATGCATAAGCGGCCCCCTCGATTTATACTCGGTAACCTTAAATTTAGTTCGGGCGCATGGGGCTGTTTCGCAGTTACCTACAAAGCCATTTCGAAACAGCCCCACCAGGCTATCCGGGGCTTCGGCCCCGCTACGCGGGGCTGCTGCGCACCCCTCCTATCCTTTGCGCGTCGCTCGGCGTGCGCCTCGCTCCCTGTGTACCCTCGCATCGTGCAGTCTCTAAAACACACCGGTGGTCAGCAAAATTTCTCCACTCTATTAATGCTCGGTTTTTCCGGCGAAAACATTCTTCACCTTCCGCGCGGCGATCCGGCCCTTGCGTTTGATCAATTGCTTGATAACGACGGGCTTGATGTCTTCCCACGCCACGCCTTCGCCGTCGTATTTGCGCGCGAGGGTGATGGCTTCAAATTTGCATTTCGTCGTGCATTGGCCGCAGCCGACGCAGAGATATTCGTCTCTGACGACGGCGCCGCAGCCGAGGCAGCGTTCGGTTTCCTTGCGGATCTGTTCTTCTGTCAGGACGCCGCGCATGTCCCGGAACGACTTCCGAGGGCCGTCACTTCGCTCCTTCGTCCGAATCGGCCGCTGCCGCGGCGTGTTATCGAAGCCCTCGATAACGGCGTTGTCCTTGTCCAGCGAAAAATATTCGCGCCGGTCGCGGCCGATCACCAGGCTCTGGCCTTCCTGCACATAACGGTGAATGGAGATGGCGGCCTCCTTGCCCTGCGCGATGGCGTCGATCGCGAATTTCGGGCCGGTAAGGGCGTCGCCGCCGACAAAGATATCCGGCTCATCCGACTGCAGCGTAAAGGAATCGGCGATGGCGGTCTGGTTCGGGCGTAATTTCACGCGTTCGCCCGCGAGGATATCGCCCCAGTCGATGGACTGGCCCACCGAAATCAGCACGTGATCCGCGTCCACCGTCATGATATCATTCTCATCATAGGCGGGGCTGAATCTGCCGTTTTCATCAAAGACGGACAGGCACCGCTTGAACTCGACGCCGGTTACGCGGTTATTCTCGGTCAAAATCCGCCGCGGCCCCCAGCCATTGTTGATCCCGATCCCTTCGGACAGCGCTTCCTCGATTTCCTCATCCAAGGCGGGCATGGTTTCGTGGCTTTCCAGGCAGTACATATCCGCGCTGCTCGCTCCGACACGGGTAGCGCTTCTCGCCACGTCGATGGCCACGTTGCCGCCTCCGATAATAATCGTCTTGCCGTATAACGTGAGGTCTTCGCCCGCGTTGACGCTTCGCAGGAAGTCGACGCCGGCGAACGTTCCGTCCGCGTCTTCTCCCTTGATGCCGAGGGCGCGCCCCGACTGTGCGCCGACGGCGATATAGAACGCGGCGTAGCCCTCCGCCCGCAAATCAGCCAAACTAATATCCTTACCGATCTCCACGCCCGTCTTGAATTCCACGCCCAGAGTCCGCAGAATGTCGATCTCCGCGTTGATGATATTCTTCTCCAGCCGGAACGAAGGAATACCGAGGGTGAGCATGCCGCCGAGGATCGCCTGCTTCTCGAAAACGGTCACCGCGTACCCGTCGACGGCCAGATAATAGGCGCAGGACAGCCCCGACGGGCCGCCGCCCACGACGGCGATCTTCTTATCGTAGGCATGTTTCTTCGCCGGTATCAGGCGGTGTTCGGCGTTCAATTCCCGCTCGGCGATAAACCGTTTGATGTCGTCGATGGCGATGGGTTCGTCGATATCGCCCCGCGTGCATTCCGACTCGCAATCCTTCGGGCAGATGCGCCCGCAGACCGCCGGAAAGGGATTTTCCAGCTTAATCAGCTCCAGCGCCTCCGTATACTTGCCCTGCGAGGCCAGTTTAATGTAACCTTGCACCGCGATATGGGCGGGGCAGGCTGTTTTGCAGGGGCTGGTGCCGGTGTCGACGACGTTTTTCCGGTTGACGCGGTAATCGGGATTCCATTTTTCGGGCCCCCACTCGGTATTGCCCGGATTTTCGCCACGGATAATTTCCTCCGTTACCGGCGTGGAAGAACAGATTTTCTGCCCTAATTGCAACGCGTTTACGGGGCAATGCTTCACGCACTCCCCGCAGGCGACGCATTTCTCCTTATCGACGCTCGACACGTAATTAGACCGTACCATATCGGCATTGATAAACATTTCGGCCGTCCGCAGCGACAGGCAGGAGCAGCCGCAGCAATTACAGATCGCATGGGTTTTCCCGGAACCGTCGAGGTTCGGGATCTGATGCATCAGCCCGTTTTCCTCAGCGCGCCGAATGATCTCGAAGGCTTCCTCCCGCGTGATCTGCCGGCCCCGGCCCGTGCGGATATAATATTCGGCGGCGTGCCCCATCTGGATACACATGTCCTCCTTCAAATGCCCGCAGCCCTCGCCCATCTTCTCCCGCACCGTGCGGCAGGAGCAGTCGGCGACCGTAAAAATATCGTTGTCGTTCAGGTACTTTGACACTTCCTCATAGGAAGCGCGCCGCGTTTCGCCCATAATCGATTGCTCGATGGGAATGACGCGCATCAGACCGACGCCGACGGGGAAATTCCCCGCCGTTCTCGGCCCGCGCACGCGTCCGTACGCCTCAAAAGCCTCCGCGATCTGCGGGTATTTCGCGACGTTCTCCTTGTGCGCGACCATCATCTCCATAATGCCGGGCACCCACACGTCGTACCAAAAAGTGTCCGTCCCGTCGATTTTATTCACAAAACAGACGCCCGCGTCCGCGAGTTCCATCAGATGCCGGTACGTTTCTTCCTCGCTTTTCCCGCACTTCTGCGCGAGCTTGGCGGCGGTGGTCTTCGTGCGTAATTCCATGTGCAGAGCGACCTCCGCCATCTCGTCCGTAACGACGGGCTCCAGGATCATATATTCCGGGTCGCCGGCCTTGATCTCGCCCTTGGAGCCGCGTTTCTTCCCGCCGATATGATTGGCGAGGTCGAGGACTTTTTCCTTCACTTCACGCGTCATGCCGGATCACTTCCATTCGTGTCGGCCAAAGCCTTTATCTTCTTGAACACGTTCAGGTCGCTGTACAGCTCGCCCTTGTACGGGTTCTTCTTCGTCTTGACGACGCGGAAGATCATGAAAGCGAAAATGGCGATATTGGACGCCAGCGCGAGAAAACTGACGGTAAACAGCGCCGTGGTGCTGTACGACGACGCCACCGCGAATTTCCCCTCGTCGATAAACGCGGGCAGCGTCTGCGCAAACATGCACCAGAGCGCCAGCGTGTGCGCCCGGTGCTGGAGCCACGCGCCCTTGCCCGTCGTAAACGCGCAGAGCGTCGGCGCGAGCAGCAGCGCGAATCCGCAGTACCACGCGTGTCCGGGCAGACAATTATATGTGTAAGCAAAATTCCAAAGATCATAAGGAATGATCCAGAACCAGAGCATATCCGGCCACAGCATATCACGGCTCCCGTCGCCCTTGGCCTTTCTGCGAACGGAAATGCCGAACCAACCCGTAATGGTAATGATATTCAGAATGCCCGCGATCGCGTTCATATAGTTCCACGAACCGCCGATCACATACATATGCTCGTCCGCGAGCATTCCGCCGCCCGCGTACTGCAGGCCCACCTGAATGTCCCGCACCACGGCCTCGAGAATATTGATCGAGAGGATCAACGGCGGGAAACACAGCGCCCATTTTTTATCGGCCAAGCGCCACGCCTCGCCGGTCAGCTTGTTCTTTCCTTTAATATGGCGAATGCACCAGAATCCCAGGCAGCCCGCCGTGGACGAATAGACCTTCGCGAGATGGAACCAGTCCGTGTACGTCGTGTCCTTCAGGACCGTAAACCAGAGTACCGAGAGAAAAACCGGCAAGATAAGAAAACAGAAAAATCCGCACCATTTGAACCTGCGGGACACCTCGTTCAAGCCGAACAAGAGCGCGAATACGACGATCCACACCATCCACACGCTGAATGTGCTCGCGCCCGCCTCGTAATTGAAACTAAACATAGTTCACCTCCTCAATAAAATAAAAATAAAAATGTTTTTCCACACTATAACGTTTATAACTTTTGTGATCCATTTCCTGCATGTTAAATTTCGGCGCATGGGGCTCCGCCCCACCGGGCTTAGGGTATAGGGACCCATCCGAATCCGTATGGGTCCCTATACCCTACGGGGCTCCGCGTTCGCTCCGGCCGCTTTGCGGCTGCTGCGCACCCCTCCTATCCCGTGCGCGTCACAACGCTCACTTCGTTCGCGTTGCTCCACCGTGCGAGAAAAGCACCCATCACACCCGTCCTTCCTCAGGCGTTCAAGTCACCTCCCGACCGCCAAACCCGCGCGAGATAAGATTCCACGCGAGCCTTCGCATTATGCCGTCTTCCGTCCCACCATCCTCATTACACCTCCGCGCGTAGAACCCATCACCAACCTTTTTCTTTCATTTTCCCCAATATGGTTATACCAATAAGGCAACAAAAATGCCTTGTGGCACCAACATATCATGATAGCGGCAGCTTGTCAATATAATCTTTGAATTTTCAGCAATAATTAAAGAGGAAATAAAATGATACGTTTGCATTTCACGGGAATATATTGTACAATAATAAAGACTTCTGTCCACTGGTTATACCAATGGTACAGAGCAATCGGCACACCGGTACCGGCCGCGGAAACATGCGTTACGCCACGGGAACGCGGCGGGAGTTTTAAAAGGCGCAAGCGCCATGGCGGAAAACGGAGGCAGTAATGGAATTTCAAAAGTTAACGTCGCCCTCTTTGCGGGAACTCTTTGTGCGGCAGCTCGTCGATATGATCCTGTCCGGAAATTTGGCTGTGGGCGAACAATTGCCGCCGGAACGCGAACTCGCCGAAACCATGCAGGTGAGCCGGGCCGTCGTCAACGGCGGCATCGCGGAACTGGCGCGGAAGGGCTTTCTGCTCGTCAAACCGCGGGTGGGGGCCTTCGTCGCCGATTACCGCTACAACGGCACCATAGAAACCTTCACCGCCATCATGAATTACAACGGCGGGCGCTTTCGGGACGCGGAGATACGTTCCATATTGGAACTGCGCGTCGCGTTGGATATCCTCGCCGTGCAGCTCCAGATCCCGCGCGTCACCGACGCGGAAGTCGAAGTCCTGCGCGAAAAGACGGAAGGCATACGCGCCGCGAAATCCGACGCCGAGGCCGCCGAATGCGCCTTTGCCTTTCAGCATGAACTCGCCATCCAGTCGGAAAACACCCTGCTGCCGCTTATCTTTTCGTCCTTCAAAGTGCCCGTCCACACGCTCTGGCTGCGCTTTTGCGCCCTGTACGGCGCAGGAGCCCTCTACGAAAACACCTACACACTCTGGGACCGCATTCGCGCGCGCGACATCGACGGCGCCGTCGCATGGATAAACCGCTCCGTCGAGGACAGCATCAGCGGCGACCGATCGATTTACTATTGATATTCCGGGCGCATGGGGCACTCAAACATGATTTTGTCAGTAATATCGAGATAGTTCCATGCGCGAGCATTTACAAAAACGCACTTTTATTTTTGAGTGCCCCACCGGGCTATACGCTCCAATTCCGCTATGGCGTGTTGTCATTCCGGGTCCCACCCCGGAATCCCCCAGACCGAGGTATCTGCACCAGCGTAGTCCGCGAAATTTCCGCTACTATCCCTTGCGCGGGACATGCGCGAACTTCCGTGCCGCCTCGCACAGTTTGTCATTGGGGTCATGGCCGCTACCAACATGCGAGAAAAGTCCCCGACACATCCGCCCTCCCTCCGGCGTCCCTGTTTCTCCCACGCTCCACAAAACAAACGAGAGAGGAATACGACGCAAGCCCCCACCCCGTGCCGCCCCCACGCAACTCGCCATCACGTCCCCATTCCCGTCCGTCACTCTCGTCCAACCGACTCCATTCGCGCAATGTCAACCTAAGTTATAAACAAGGTTGACATTTCTCTTTGGCCGTCATATGCTTACAAAGAAGAAACTCAAGAGGGCAGCGAAAACCGTCCCTTGCGCCGTTCTTCAAAAACAACAATCATAAGAAACGAGAGGAAATCCCGCGTGGAATCAAAAAAGCCCTATCCAGCGCAAAACAAAACCGCCGTCAACATTCAGCGGATGGCGGCGGCCTGCATTATGGCGGCAATTACCTGTGTGGTCGCGCCGCTGTCCGTGCCGCTTCCCGTGTCCGAAGTCCCGGTTTCATTTACACAGCTCGTCATCTATTTCTCCGCGTTGATCCTCGGCATGAAAAGCGCAACGCTCAGTTATCTGCTGTATCTCCTGCTCGGCGCCGCCGGTCTGCCGGTCTTTTCGGGCTTCCAAGGCGGTCTGCACAAACTCGCGGGGCCGACGGGCGGTTACCTCATCGCCTTTATCCTGCTCGCGGCCGTCTGCGGCTTCGCGGCGCAGCGGTGGCCGGGAAAGCGCCTTCCCTTTAGTATCGCGGCGCTCTGCGGCCTCGCGATCGTATATGCCGCCGGCACGCTGTGGTATGCTTCTCTGACGGGGATCCCGCTCGGCGCGACGCTTCTCACCGCGGTCGTGCCATTCCTGCCCGCCGACATAGCGAAAATCATTCTCGCCGTCACCTGCGGTTTTCCGCTGAAAAAGATTCTAAATAAGGCGGGCGTGCTGCCGGCGGCGTAGTTTTTGCTATCAATAACGCGGGCGCATGGGGCACTCAAAATGATTTTGTCGTTCATCGCAGGATAGTCCTCCGCGCGGACATTTATAAAAATCAGTCTTTTATTTTTGAGCGCCCCACCGGGCCATCCGCTTGTATCTTTTTTGCCGGTGGCAAAAAAGGATATCGCTGCTGTCCCTTGCGCGGGACATATGCGATATTCCGAGCCGCCTCGTAACGTCTGTCATTACGGGTTTGATCCGCAATTGTGCGGGCAGCGTACATCGCACCCCCATCCTTCCTCCGGCGAACCCATTTCTCACCCGCACGCCAACCGGCGCGAGATAAGGCTACTACGTAAGCCCGCCTCCGTGCCGCCTTCCCGTCCCCTGTGCGAGAAAAGCCCACATCTCGCCCGTTCTTCCTACGGCGGCCCCGTTTTTCACACAAACACCAAAACACGCGAGAAGCAAAACTCGACATAAGCATTCTCCCCGTGCCGTCCCCCGTCATTCCGCGCGGCCCATCAAACCTGCCCTCCGCCGCGAACCGGGACCAATGAACATATTTTTGACATACCTGCAACTCCGATATATAATTCCAATTAGATATTCGTCATTATATTTTATGCCTTTTAAAAGTGGGGAGTGGGAGGCAAAACTGATGTATACGCAAATATTTCATGGACTCAAAACAGCCGGCGCGCTGCTGACAGCCGCTGTGCTGCTCTGGCTATTGGCGGGCATGTTGACGCCGGTCCACGCGGCCGCGGCTGAAGATGCGCTGACCGATCATATCCCCGTTACGCTTCGAGTTGTTGAGTCGGCGCCGTTTGTGCCGCCGTTCACGGGAGATATTTCTTCCGGCCTGCCTTCCGCAGAGGGGAACGAGCTCGCCTTCGCGAGAGCCGCTTCTTCCGCTCTGCCGTCCACCGGCGATATGCCGGCGGGAATACCGCCGCTCGCAGTGGCGTTATTGCTGCTGTGCGTCGTCACCGCCACTTTCATTATATATATCGCTTACCGCCGGAAAACACAAGGGCCCCCGAAAAGTTCCGCCCTGATGATGCTCGGC
>JAISEX010000245.1 GCA_031263875.1 Eubacteriales Family XIII. Incertae Sedis bacterium
CACCGGGCTATCCGGGGCTCCGCGTTCGCTCCGGCCGCTTCGCGGCTGCTTCGCACCCCTTCTATCCCTCGCGCATCGCCTCCGCTACGCTCCGGCTCCCCGTAGGGGGCTACTGCCCCCTTTCGGCGGGCTACGTCACCTTCGGTTCCTCCGTCCTGTCACCCCCGGAGTCGTAATCCGTCGTGCCGTGTGGCACGACTCTTATGAGGGGAAGTACCTTCCCCTCAAACTCCTCTTGGGCGCTGCTTCGCATCGCCGTCGCATCGCCGTCGCTTCGCTCGGCTAACGCCTCGCTTCGCTCCCTGATCGTGCGCCTACATTTCACGTTTATGCGCCCTGTGCTTCCTCGTCGCGGTATTCCGTAATGAGGCGTACGACCATCGGGATGTTTCCCGTTTCACCGATGCTGATTTTCTTCCCAAACGTGTAATCGTCGGTAGACGCGCATTGGTTATTACAACCGCAAATCACGAGCAGCACGTCATACGCGCCGCCCTCTTTCGCGAAGCCGAAAAGCGCCTTGCCCTTTTCGGCATGATCCGCCGCAAACGCGTCCGAATCCTTTTCAAAATGCGAAAGTATCTTATCCAGTTCGCCCGAACGGTCGTAGCGCGGATTGCAACCGCCGCAAAATTTTACGCCAACTCTCATGAGCCGATTATTATCCTCTTTAATTCCACGTGGCCTCGCGCCGCCGTACGGCGCAAACGAGCGGTAAAACGCGCCGCATGCCGCGACCCGGGCGCTCATAGAGAGGCTCACCTTATCATACTGCCGCGCGGTTATGTTACACGTTTCGCGCAAAACCGCGCGGGCAAAAGCATGATTATGATACTGACTCCCGCCGTGTTCGCTCTGAGCCCGGCCGCGCCGCAACCTCGTCGCTTCGCTGCGCCTCACTCAGAGCAAACCGTTTCGGGAGTGATGTTCTTTCCCCGCGGCGCCGTTACTCAGTCAACGATTCCCGCGATCACCTTCGCAAGTTCCTTCTTCGCGGCGAGGTTGCCCTGACGCGCTATCATGATGCGCTGAGCCTGCGGCGAACCGGCGCCGTGCATGGACTCCGTGCGGTAGCCGACAGCGGACGCGCCGAGCGCGATATTCTCGATAAAGCGCAGTATCCTCATGCGGTTCTCCGTCGGGACGTCCGCGACGCCCTTGAAGAACTTCGTCGTCCATTCGCCGAGCGACAGATCGGACTTGGTCGGGATCTTCAAATCGGAACGGAAATCCGCCTGCGACGGCATCGTGACCATCAGACCGCCCGCGATATCTTCCGCAAGCCGCACGATCTCGTAGGGGAAGCGCGTCACGTTCTGTTTGCACACGTTTGCGAGCAGCAGATCGATCTGATAATTACCGGCCTCCGTCGGATACCCTTCCGCGGAACACGCAATGCCGCAGCAATACAGCGTTTCGTTCAGGTGCGTCATCTCGATCAGTTTGTCCTTGATATGCGAAGCCTTCTGCGCCCCGTTATAATCGGCCACGAGCGCCGCCGCGCCGATAAGCACGTCGCCCACGCCGACCTTGCAGCCGCCGTAAGACTGGCGGTGATATCCCGCGAAACGCTCCACGAGCATACCCGCGAAATCGTACTCCTCGCAAAGGAAGATGCGGTCGTTCGGGATAAAGACGTCGTCAAAGACGACGAGCGCTTCCTGTCCGCCAAACTTCTTGTTACCGAGATCGACGTCCGCGTCCTTCTCGAGCTTGCGCGTGTCGCAGGACTGACGCCCGTAGACCATGAACAGCCCTTCCGCGTCGGACTCGATGGCAAACGCCACTGCGTATTTCTTATCGCCCTCGCTGACGGCCTGCGTCGGCATAATGAGATGTTCGTGCGAGTTGATGGAACCCGTCTGATGCGCCTTCGCTCCGCGCACCACAATGCCGTCCTCGCGCTTCTCGACGATATGCACAAAGAGATCCGGATCCGCCTGCGCGCCCTGCGCCAAACCGCGGTCGCCCTTCGGGTCGGTCATCGCGCCGTCCACGATCAGATCGTTATCCTGGATGTATGTGAGGTATTTCTTGAAATTCTCGTGATAATGCGTGCCATGCACCTTATCGCACTCGTAGGTCGTTGAAAAGACCGAGTTGAAAGCGTCCATACCGACGCAGCGCTGGAAGCACGACGCGGTCTTCTGCCCGAGCAGACGCTGCATCTTGACTTTCTTCCGCAGATCGTCCGTACTTTGGTGAAGGTGGCTGAAACGGTTGATTTTATTGCCCGTAAGATTCGACGTGGCCGTCATCAGATCCGCGTATTCCGGATCGTGCGCCAGATCGTATGTGATTGCCACGCAGTTGATGGACGGCTTGATGATCGGGTGATCCACCCAATTATCGATCTTCTGTCCAAACATATAAACCTGAGTATTCAGCTTCCTAAGGCTTTCAATATACTCCGCTCCTGTCATAAGTGCCATGATGTAACCTCCTGATTTCTAACTATGTTTTTCGGCGAGAATCTTCTTGGCCATTGCGATCAAATCTTCGCTCACGGAAGTGTCGAGTCTGACATCCTCCACCTCCGGAAGCGCAGCCTTGATCTCCGCGCGCACCACATCCTCAAGAGTAAACTGTGCTGAGGGGCAAGTGCCGCACGCGCCGGTCATTCTGATATACGCTATACCATCCTCGTAGGACGACAACTCAGCCGCTCCGAAATGGTCTTCGAGGATCGGGTTCACTTTCTCATCTAATACGGCCTTAATTCTGTCTTCCATATGACAAGTATATATCCAAATCTCCACCATTTCAATGGATAAAATGCCGCGGGCTAATAGTCGCAATATTTGGAACTGCCGCTATATATTTGGACGCCGCCCGGCAGTTTTTGGCGCGTGAAATAAAAGCGTGGATTTCGCTCTGTTCGGACACGCCAACGGCGGTTTCCCGTGCTTTCTGCGCCACCGCTCGAACAACCTCTTTTTGAGGGCGCATGGGGCACGCGGGAATGGTTTTGTACGTAACCCGCGAGAAAAGTTCTCCGCGCAGTCATTCACAAAAAACAGCCTGTCATTAGGGTTGTAACGAAATTAGTCGTTTTCCATATTATGGTAACAAATTAGCCGCAAATGAGGTTGGATTTAAGCCATAATTGTTTACGTTTGATGTATTTAATTTTAATTTCGTTACAACTCTATTGCGAGGTACGACGGAGCTGAAGCTCCTGTACCTCTGCCGAAGCCGCGTAAAACAGGCAATCCAGCATACAGTCCCCGCCATTGTTTTGCTCCGGGCCTGCGGGATTTCCGCTTCAATCCCTTGCGCGAGACATGCGCGCCATTCCGTGCCGCCTCGCACCATCTTTCATTCCAGTCTTGGGCCGCAATCACCCATGCGAAAAAAGTCCTCAACGTGCCCGTCCTTCCTGCGACGTCCCCATTTTTCACATAACCAAAAACCCGCGCGGGCGAAAACACGGCGCAAGCCCCCTCTCCCTGCCGTCCCCCGCTCAAAAACAAACAAAAAAATCTCAAAATATATCCCCCGAAGTATTGACAAAACATTTGCGAGAATATATTATATTCCCATAATAAGCAACTTGAATCTGTATTGAGATTTTTATTGGAAAGGAAATTGTAAATGGTAAATGCCAAGGAGCCCGAACGGAACTACAAAAACAACCTGTTTATCGACTATATCGGGACGAAAGAAAACCTTATCGAAGTCTACAACGCCGTCAGCGGTAAAGATTATTCGCCCGACACCGAAATCGAGATAAACACGCTGAAAAACGTCCTCTACCGGTACCGCATCAACGATATATCCTTCGTTATCGACGGCAAACTCATCGTGCTTATCGAACACCAAAGTACCATAAATGAAAACATGCCGTTGCGGATGCTCGAATACATCACCGAGCTCCTTACCGGTGACATCGACAAAAAAGCCTTCTATCAAAAGAAACAGATCAAGAT
>JAISEX010000314.1 GCA_031263875.1 Eubacteriales Family XIII. Incertae Sedis bacterium
CGTGACGGAATGGAACGGGACGCGCCAATTACGCGTGAGCAAATTGCGCGTCGCAAGCGACCAGGACGGGCTCGATAAGCGCGACTTTTTCAAGGCGGCCCCGGAAGACCCGCAGGCGATGTACGCGTATATTTTCAAAACGGCGGAGGCTGTCAAGGATAAAGATTTACACGCGGTGGCGGTCCGATTGCTGACGGATAATAAGGAGCGTCTGATGTACTGGCCGGCGGCGGCGAAAAACCATCATGCCGAATACGCGGGTCTGCTCTGGCATATGAAGCGTATGCTGATGGCCGCGGAAAAACTCTGCGAAGTCTACACGGGGCTCAATCGCGACTTGCTCGTGACGGGCGTTATTATGCACGACATGGAAAAGCTGAACGAGATGGACGCTGACGAGATGGGCGTGGTATCGGAATACACGTTTGAAGGCATTTTGCTGGGGCATCTCGTGCAGGGCGCCATAGAGATCGACCGGCTCTGCGACGAGCTTGCGGTGCCGTACGAGAAAAAAATCATGCTCGAACATATGGCGATATCGCACCATTATGAACCCGAATACGGCAGCCCGAAACGGCCGATGTTCCTGGAGGCCGAGGCCCTGCATTATCTCGACATGCTCGACTCGAAGCTGTTCGACATGGAGGATGCGCTGATGGCGACGCAGCCCGGCGAATTCTCGGAACGCGTCTGGACGCTCGACAACAGAAAAATCTATAAGAAGACATGGTAAAGGCCACCCTCACATCTGTCGTTTTTTATAACGACGCGAATGGATTTCTTGTCGCGCGTGCGGAGAGTGAGGGGCGCAGTCTGACCGTTACGGGGAATCTGCCCGGCGCGACGCCCGGCAGGAGTTTTGAGTTTGCGGGTGAGTGGGTGACGCACCGGCGTTACGGCGAACAATTTTCATTTACTTCATATACGGAGGCGGAGCCCGAGAGCGTGAGCGAGATAGAAAATTTTCTCGCTTCGGGGATCGTGCGCGGTGTGGGGCCGAAGACGGCTCGCGCTATCGTCGCGCGGTTTGGCGACGCGGCGCTTGATATTATCGAAAACGAACCCAAGCGACTGGTCGAAGTGGAGGGTATCGGCGCGAAAAAGTGGCCGATTATCTGCGCGTCGTACAAGGAGCATAAGGAATTCGCGGACGTGATAATGCGCTTCAGCCAGTACGGGATCGGCGCGGAAGCGGCGATGAAACTCTACGAATATTACGGGACGGAAGCGGTCGAAACGATACAGAAAAATCCCTATCGTATAATAGAGGACGTTCGCGGGGTCGGTTTCAAGACTGCCGACGAGATCGCGTCGCGGCTCGGCATCAGCGGCGACAGTGAGGACCGGATCCGCAGCGGCGTCATCTATGTGCTGAGGCGTCATGTTTTGGACGGCAGCACCTGCGTGCCCGAAAGCAAGCTGATCGATAATACCGTCAGTCTGCTTGACGTGACGCGCGACGGGGCGGAGGACGCGCTGATCGCGCTGAATTTCGAGGGAAAAATCATCTGCGAGGAAATTGACGGCGTGAACTTCGTTTTTCTGCCGGCGTACTACGTTGCGGAAAAGACGATCGCGTATGACGTCGTCCGGCTTTTGGATTCGCCGCCGGCCATGCTCCAGCATGACGCGGACGGGCTGACCGTATCGGCCGAAGAAAAGACGGGGCTGACGCTGTCGGACTCGCAGCGAAAGGCGGTCATCAGCTCGCTTGAAAACGGCGTATTTGTTATTACGGGCGGTCCCGGCACGGGCAAGACGACCATTATACATGTGATATCCGATGTGCTGTCAAGCTGCGGCATTGACATCTCCATTGCCGCGCCGACGGGACGGGCGGCGAAGCGGATCACGGAGGCGACGGGCTATACCGCGTCGACGATACACCGGCTGCTCGAATATTCGTATGGCGAGGACGACGAGAATATGCGGTTTGGCCGCACGCGGGAAAATCCGCTGGAGGCCGGCGCCGTTATTGTGGACGAGGCGTCGATGATAGACGCGCTTTTGATGAAGGCGCTTTTGGAGGCGGTGCCGCCTAATACCCGGCTGATAATAGTGGGCGATGCCGATCAGCTTCCCCCGGTGGGCGCGGGTAACGCGCTGCGGGACATGCTCGCGGCCTGCCGCGTGCCCGCCGCGATCCTCACCGAGATATTCCGCCAAAGCGGGGAGAGCGGCATTGTTACGGGGGCGCACCTTATCAATCGCGGCGAGCGTCCCGATCTTTCAGACCGGGACTCCGATCTCACGATCGTGCGGCGGGCGTCGTCAAGCGAAATACTTGACACCGTCGTAAAGCTCTGCCTTCGGGATACGAACGCCCAAGTCCTGACGCCGACGAAGAAGAATTTGCTCGGCAGCCTCAATCTGAACAAGGAGCTTCAGCGCGTCATCAATCCGCCCGACATTGACAAAAACGAGATCGAGATCGGCGCGCGCGTATTTCGCGAGGGCGACCGGGTGATGCAGCTCAAAAACAATTACGGGCTCAAGTGGATCGACAGAAATGACCTGACCGAGGGAGAGGGCGTGTTCAACGGCGACATGGGCATTATCGACACAGTCAGCGATGACCGCGCCGTTACCGTGTGCTTCGACGGCTCGCGCTTCGTGGTCTACGACCCGGCGGACATGGATCAGATCGATCACGCCTACGCCATCACGGTACACAAGAGCCAGGGGAGCGAATTCGACACGGTGGTGCTGCCCGTGTTTGCCGCCCCGCCCATGCTCGCGACGCGGAATCTTCTCTACACCGCGGTGACGCGCGGCAAAAAACGCGTCGTGATCGTCGGCTCGGAAGAACGGTTCTACGCGATGATAGACAACGATATGCACCGCGAACGGTGGTCGGCGCTGCGTTATTTTCTGGAGAAGGCGCAATCGCTCGAATCGATATTCGGCGCGGCCGGTGAAAATCCCGGCGCACTGGTTGAAGACTATGTTCCTTTTGGCAATGAAGACTGACGCGCCCGGCTTTCTGGCGCGGCGGATCGAAGCGGCGGCCGAGCTTCTGTATCCAAGCTCGATATACTGCGTCGCGTGCGGTAATCTTATCGACGCCTCGCGTCCCTACGCGCTGTGCGATACCTGCCGGAGCGAGATCGCGTGGGGCCGGGGCGCGCTGCCGTCCGGCCATGAATTCCGAAACGGTTGGTCGTGCGTGTCGTACAGCGGGCCCATCAAAAATATGGTTCGCGATATGAAGTATCACGACCGGCCCTCTACCGCGAAAAACATAGCCGAGATAATGGCGGATCGCGCCGCCGGAGAAGACGGCATCATGAACGCAGATGTAATCATACCGGTGCCGATGTACCGCGCGAAGAAACGGAAGCGCGGCTATAATCAGACGGAGCTGATCGCGGCTGATCTCGCGCAGCGGCTCGGCATTGCCTACGCGCCGGACGTTCTCATCAAAACGAAGATGACGGAAGCGATGAGTTCCAAAAACAGCGATGAGCGCCGGCTGATGCTGACGGACGCTTTTGCCGTCGAGGATTCCGAGCCGTCCCGCGTCCACGCGGCGCGCGTCCTTTTGATCGACGACGTCTTTACGACGGGATCGACCGCGGACGCCTGCGCGCGCACGCTTTGCGAGGCCGGAGCCGCCTCCGTCGATTTGTTCGTTTTCGCCACGGGCGCGTTGGCGGTAGGCGGGAGACAGGATTGGTAGACGTGTTGCGAATTTTCGGCTAGTGAAATAATGACGCTGACGGCACGATAGGAGCGCTCACGTCGGGTTTCCTCTCGTTTCTTTTGGTGCTCTCGTGAGAGAGCTGTTCGCCGTAATAGGATAGGTGTGCCGTGTACGCCGCCCGCATGTTTCCGCGCGCGAGCGCGTTGGCGCTGTCCGGTGATTTCGGCGGCGAGATCGACGAGATGGTGTGACGGTGCGGACGAAGAATTATTGCCGGGGAATGGGCAGACTGACGCCGGTGTTTGCGTGACGGACGCGCCGCCTTATGCTGAGCGTAGGGTGTAACGGTGACGATGAGATTAAGGTGCGGGAGTAGTGGCGCGGTGTGCCGCTTTTGACTGGGCGTGCGGCGTAATGAGGGACGATGATACAACCGGCGGCTGAAGCCCCAAATGACAGACTTTTTAGGGGCGGCACGGAATGACGCATATGTCCCGCGCAAGGGATAGGAGGGGTGCGAAGCAGCCGCGAAGCGGCCGGAGCCCCGCAGAGCCCGGTGGGGCAGTTCCGCGGTTTAGGAAAAATATGAAAACTAGTTCAACGGGAGTGTTCAAAAGCGCCCGTTAAGTAAGTCACCCGCGCGGACAGCCCCATGCGCTCCAAACCAAACACTCAGGCCGGCAATTCCCGGCGCTTTCCGCCCGCAGAATTATTACTTCTATATTTCATCGAATCCCCCGTAACAAATCCGCGCCGGCTTATGGTATATTAATTATACGGAAATAATTTGCACGGGATTTTTTACGGTAGTGCGGCGCGTGCGCGCGTAACGGCGAAAATCGCACGGCATAGCGCAAAAAAGACAAGCAAACGGAGGGTATAGTATTATGAAATTAATAGTAACAAGCAAAAATTTCAACGCAAGCGATCATTTGAGGGATACGATCGAATCCAAGTTCAATAAACTCAGTAAATACTTTCATAATGATATCGAAGCCCATATAACGCTTTCGCTCGAAAAGGGGCGGCAGCGCATCGAGGCGACGATAAACGCGAATGGCACGATATTCCGTTCGGAAAATACGACAAACGACATCTACAGCGGCATCGACATCGTCGTGGATAAGCTTTCGGGCCAGATGTCAAAATATAAGAGCAAACTTATCAAGAAGCATAAGGACAGCAAGGCGATCATGTTTGAGGTTCTTCCGGACGTGCCGGACGACGACTCGAACGAACCCCGGATAGAGCGGCGCAAGAAGTTCGACCTCCTGCCGATGACTCCCGAGGAGGCTATCGTGCAAATGGAGCTTCTCGACCATCGTTTCTTCGTATTTTTGAATATGGAAACCGACGGCATCGGAGTTGTGTATAGCAGAAATGACGGAGGCTACGGATTACTCGAAACTGAGATTTGATCGGACGATAATAATCACGCCGCAAAAAACCTGCGAATCGTGAAGAAGTGGTGACCGTTTTCGGAAGATTTCTGAAAGCGGTCATTTTTATTCATTTAACGATTGCAAAAACGCAGCGATAGGGATATTATTAAAGTAAGGACTTCTCCATTTGTGGAGGAATGAAAACGAATGAACGCAATACAAGATTTTTTTTCAAATCTCGTCACCGGGATCAGCATATTCGACGCGATAGACGTAGTAATCATCGCTTTCGTAATTTATAAAATACTCGGATTTCTCAGAGAAACCCGCGCGGAACAATTGGTCAAGGGACTTTTTGTCCTTATTATATTTACGGTTATTTCCGCGCTCCTGCATCTGAACGCGCTCAACTGGATATTGAAGGCGACGATGCAGTTCTCGGTAATCGCTCTCGTGGTGGTATTCCAGCCGGAATTGCGGCGCGGACTGGAACATCTCGGACGCAGCCGGTGGATACGCTCGCAGTTCGAGAGCATCGATAAGGCGGAGGCGAAGGAGGCTGTCGCGGCGCTTATCGGCGCGGTGGATTATTTCTCGGCAAACAGCACGGGCGCGCTTATCGTGATGGAACGCGAGGTATCGCTCACCGATTTTGCGGAAACGGGCGTTGTGCTGAACAGCGACCTTACGGCGGAACTTCTCGAAAACATATTTTACGAGGGGGCGCCGATGCATGACGGCGCGGTGATCGTGCGGGGCGCCAAAGTTTACGCGGCGGCGTGTATGCTGCCGCTGACGAAGAAGCGGGATCTCGAGTCGGAGCTCGGCATGCGGCATCGCGCGGGCATCGGGATCACGGAGGTATCCGACGCGTTTACCATTATGGTATCCGAGGAAACGGGCGTTATATCCACGGCGTCGGACGCGAAACTGACGCGGTTTTTGGATATAAAGACGCTCGAGAAGACCATTCTCAATCTCTATCTGAAAGAGCCGACAGAGAAACTGCCGCAATTCGTCGGTTTGTTCCGGAGGAAACGGAAAAATGTTCCGAAGCAATAAATTGAATCTCATCATATCGATTGCCGCCGCGATCGCAATATGGGTCTACGTCGTCACGTTTATCAATCCGGTCAACGACAGAACGATACGGGGCGTGTCCGTCAAGCTGATAAATATGGAGGGGCTGACGCAGAACGGGCTGACCGTGTCGCCGAATCAGGTCTTTGCCGTCGACGTGGTGGTGAAGGGTCCGCGGTCGGACATCAGCAAGCTCAACGCTTCCGACCTCTCCGCTACGGCGGATATGACGGGATTCCCCGCGGGCAGAAACACCGTTGACGTCGAGGTTTCGGTTCCCGATAAGATAGAGTTTCTGGAAACGCACCCCGCGAAGATCGAGGTGGTGGTAGAGGACCTCATTTCCGTAACAAAACCGGTGGTGCTGGAATACGCCGGCGAATTTGAATCCAACGTCGAACCGGGATTTATTACGCTGTCACCGCAGGAAATATCCATGTCGGGCACAAAGGAAATCGTGGACAGCATCGATACGGTTAAGGCGAGGATAGAGAGCAACGCGCTCGGCGAAGACGAAAGAACCGTGACGACGAAGGTCGAAGCGTATACCAGATCGGGCGAATCGATTTACGGACTGACGTATTCGCAAAACGAGATCGACGTCACCGCGCGGCTCTGTAATACGAAGGAAGTCCCGCTGAAGCTCAACGTGACGGGAACGCCTGCCGCGGGGCGCGAAATCACCAATACCGACGTGCCCAAGACGGTCACGATCCGCGGCGATGAGAAAGCTATCGCGGAAATCACCGAGGTGGAGGGCCGGGATATAAATATAGCGGGAATTAAGGAAACGACGATGTATACGCCGGATTTGACTCTGCCGAAGGACGTCGAACTCGCGAACGCTTCCCGGAATATGGCCGTCACGGTCGAAATCGGCGGGATAGAGGCGAAGAATCTCTCGTTTACGCCCGATATGATAAGAATCGAGGGGCTGCCGAAGGATTACACGGCGCATATCACGACGGGCGAGCTGCCCGTGACGATTTACGGGAAACAGGACGACATCAAGGACATGACGCCTTCGGATATCAACGCGTATATCGATCTTTCAAAGACCGAGCTGAGCGGCGGTATTATCGAGGCGAAAGTGCTGTTTGAGGACGACAAACGGCTGACGAAAATCGAATGTATACCACCGGCGGTGAAAGTAAGTGTATTCAGGTCGAACATTGCCGGTGTGAACGCTACGCAAACGGTCGTGCATTAGCCGCCGCCGCGGGAGCGGAAGAAGGAGAATTACTCTATGGGAAACCTTTTCGGGACCGACGGCGTCAGAGGCGTCGCGAATGTTGAGCTTACGCCGGAGCTGGCATATGCGCTGGGGAAAGCGGGCGCTTCGGTGCTATCGGACGAATCGCATGACAAACCGCCTTTGGTCGTGATCGGCAAGGATACGCGCGTGAGCGGCGATATGCTTGAGAGCGCGCTTGCCGCGGGAATCCTCGCCGCGGGCGGTGACGTTATCCGCGCGGGCGTGATGCCGACTCCGGCGGTGGCGTTTCTCGTCAAGGATATGGGCGCCGATTGCGGCGTCGTTATTTCCGCTTCTCACAACCCGTTTGAGTATAATGGGATCAAATTCTTTAACAGCGAGGGCTTTAAGCTCGACGACTCGGTGCAGGACCGCATCGAGGATGTGGTGCTGAATGGCGTGCGCGCGGGCGCGGCGGTAACGGGAGCCGCTATCGGGCGTGTCCGCGACTGCGGAGAGGACGCCGTGCGCCGTTATGCCGGCCATCTGACCGGTTCGATAACGTGCGATATGTCCAAGATGAAAATCGTTATGGACTGTGCGAACGGAGCGGCGTGCGCCGCGGCAAAGGCAGTGGCGGACGACCTGAACGCGACGGTCATGTTTATCGGCAGTGAACCCAACGGAACGAATATCAACGAGGGATGCGGCTCGACCAATCCCGGAATGCTCAGAGCCACCGTCATCGCGACGGGCGCGGATCTGGGGCTGGCCTTCGACGGCGACGCCGACCGGCTTATCGCGGTCGACGAAACGGGGAATATCCTCGACGGCGACCGCATTATGTATATCTGCGCGAAGCATATGAAACAAAAGGGCGAGCTTGCCGGCGACCGCGTGACGGCGACGGTTATGAGCAATATTGGACTGGGCCTCGCGTTGGAACAGGAGGGCATAACGCTTGACCGCGCGGACGTCGGCGACCGGTATGTGCTGGAAATGATGAGGGAAACGGGCAGCGTGTTTGGCGGCGAGCAGTCGGGTCACCTTATTTTTCTCGACCGGAATACGACGGGCGACGGGCTGTTCGCGGGATTGCGGCTGATCGAGGCTGTTATCGCGTCGGGCGGGAAGGCGTCGGAGGCGTCGGCGGGCCTGACGATCTATCCGCAGACGCTGAAAAACGCCGCGGTGAAAAATGAGCATAAGACTTCGTTCCGCAGCGATCCTGAAATCGCGATAGCTATTGAAAAGATAGAGCGGCTGATGCAGGGCGAGGGGCGGATACTGATCCGGCCGTCGGGAACGGAGCCGCTGGTGCGCGTGATGCTGGAAGGAGCTGACGCGGAGATGATAGAACGCGAGGCGGAGATTCTCGCGGAGCTGATCGAGAAGAAGTTTGGGTGAAGATGAATCGGCGCGCGCGTGTCTGAAGTGGAGGCAGCGCCGCTGTAACCGGAGCGCAGGGCCTGCATGAGGACGATGGCAGGAAGTTTGCGGAATTGCGGTGTGGAGAGCCGCTGTAACCGGGGGCGCACGTCGGGAGTGGTGACGATGAGAGCGAATTGCGGCTATGCCCGGAATGACAGACGTTGCGGGGACGGCATGAAAGTTCGCACATGTCCCGCGCACGGGATAGCAGTGGAAATCCGGAGCCCCTCGGGGCGTAGGATTGGAACGGATAGCCCGGTGGGGCACGCAAAATAAAAGACTGTTTTTCGCAAATATTTGCGTAAGACTGTCCTGCGGGTTATGTGCGAAGTTATGTTGAGTGCCCCATGCGCCCGCGTTTGAAAGGGAACATGGAAAATTGAATAAGTATTGAGCAGTAGAAGTGATGCAAGATATGAGGTGCGAATATGTGTGGAATAGTAGGATATATAGGAGATGGCAGCGCGAAGGAAGCGATACTTACGGGACTGAAGAATCTCGAATACCGGGGGTATGATTCCGCGGGTATCGCCATCGGCAAGAAGGACAAGATCCTTCTGCGCAAGGAGTCGGGCGAGCTCGAAAATCTTATCGCGAAAACGCAAAAGAGCGATTTTGACGGGACGATCGGCATCGGTCATACGCGGTGGGCGACGCACGGAAGTCCGATCCGCGAAAACGCGCATCCGCATCTTTCGGCGGACGGCCGGGTCGCGATCGTGCATAATGGGATCATCGAAAATTATATTGAGCTGAAGCATATGCTGACGGAGGAGCACGGCATAATCTTTAAGTCCGAAACGGATTCCGAGGTGATCGCGCAGCTTATCGGCATCTATTACGAGGGCGATTTGTTGGAGGCGGTGCGGGCGGCCGTAAAGTGCGTGCGGGGCGCCTACGCGATCGGTGTGATGGCCGCGGACGTTTCGGATACGATAATAGCCGTCAGAAAAGACGCGCCGCTTATCGCGGGCATCGGCGAGGGCTGCAATTATCTTGCGTCCGATATTCCGGCGGTGCTCGGGCATACGCGCGATATCTATGTGATCGAAAACGACGAGATCGTGGTTATCACGAAGGATGACATCAAAATCTACGACGAGGATATGACGCGTGTGAGCCGCGATATTATGCATGTGGAGTGGGACGCGGCGGCCGCCGAAAAGGGCGGCTACGAGGATTTCATGAAGAAGGAGATTTTCGAGCAGCCGCGCGGCGTCAAGGAAACGCTCGAAAGAAGGCTGACGGAGGGCGATGAAATCTGGCTTGACGGCATCGAGTTATCGAAGGAAGAAATCGAGAATATCGACCGCATCTATATCGTGGCGTGCGGGACGGCTTCGTATGCGGGCATCCAGGGCGTAACGCTGTTCGAGAAGTTCGCGGGGATCCCGTCGGAATCGGATATCGCGTCGGAGTTCCGCTACCGGAATCCGCTCGTGAACGAAAGGACGCTCTGCGTCTGCATCAGCCAGTCCGGTGAAACGACCGACACGCTCGAGGCGTTACGCGAGGCGAAGCGGAAGGGCGCGCGCATTCTTTCGATCTGTAATGTGGTGGGGAGCAGCGTGGCGCGCGAGTCCGACGACGTGATGTTTACGTGGGCGGGGCCGGAAATCGCGGTCGCCTCCACCAAGGCGTATACCACGCAGTTGATCTGCCTCTACCTGCTTGCGCTCTATATGGGCCGGGCGAAGGGGACGCTGCCCGACGCCGAGTACCGGTCGGTTCTCGCGGAATTGAAACAGATTCCGGATAAGCTGACGGAGGTTTTGAAGACAGAGGATCAGATAAAAACCCTCGCGGAAAAGTTTTATATCAAGGAACAGGTTTTCTATATCGGGCGCGGCATGGACGTCGGCACGGCGTTCGAGGCCAGCCTGAAATTAAAGGAAATTACCTATATCAATTCGTTCGCGATAGCGGCGGGCGAACTGAAACACGGGACGATAGCGCTCGTGCGGAACCAGACGCTGTTCTTCGTGCTTGCGACGCAGGATAAGCTCTATGAAAAAATGCTTTCAAACATAGAGGAGATCAAGGCGCGCAAGGCGTATGTGGTCAGCGTCGCGAAGGAGGGGAACACGCGCGTCGCGAAGGTTTCCGATGAAACGATCTATATTCCGAATTGCGCCGACGACGTCGCGCCGATACTTGCGGTGGTGCCGATGCAACTGCTCGCCTACCATATCGCGAAGATGCTCAAGCGTAATATCGACAAGCCGCGCAACCTCGCGAAATCGGTGACCGTCGAGTAAGGCGCGGGGCGGGTAATGCGGTAGAAAAGGAATGATGATATGAAAGTCAGCAAAGCGCACTTCAGGGGGTGTCTGCTCGGCGGAGCGGCCGCGGACGCGAAAGGCTACGGCATCAAAGAAGGCATGCGCGATTTGATAAGCGATAACACGCAGATGACGTGTTTCACGGTGGACGGCCTGATCTGGGCCGACGAGCGAGCGATCCGGCGCGGCGTCTACGCGTACATCCCGTGCCTGTTTTACTCCTACCAGAAGTGGTATTACACGCAGACGGGCAGCCTTGCGGACAAGAATTACGACTTCATTTTGGGCGGCGAGATCCTGAATTGGGACGATCTTTTCGCGCGGCGCGGGACGGGTCAGACGAGCCTTGAGGCGCTCGCCGGCAGCATTGGGAATAAATACGGGACGATGAAAAACCGTATCAACACTTCCAAGGGCTGCGGGAGCGTTATGCGCGTGGCGCCGATCGGCCTCTATTTTTGGAAAAATCCCGAAACCGCCTTCCACATCGGAGCGGAGAGCGGGGCGTTGACGCACGGCCATATCGACGCGAT
>JAISEX010000004.1 GCA_031263875.1 Eubacteriales Family XIII. Incertae Sedis bacterium
CCTTGATCCGTGATCGACGTAGACCGTGTCCGGGATCAGGCGCTCCGTCACATAGGCGCCGCAAAGGACGGCGCCGCGCTCGTTAAAGACTTTCACGATGTCGCCATGCGCGATGCCGCGGGCGCCGGCCACCGACGGATGCATCCAGACGGGCTCGTACTGGTAGCCGTCCTTCGCGCGTATCTTCATGGTTTCGACCTCGCGGTTCCAGACGATGTCGTCGCATTGCGCGTGCATGCGCCACCGCCCGTGGTTCGACATGCAGAGCAGCGGAAACCGCTTGCCGCGCTCGCCCGACAGCCGCTCATCATGGCTTTCGCTCTTCTCGATCCACTTGGGTACCGGCGGACGCTCCGGGTCGTCCGGCATATGCTGCTCGATCGCGGTCGACGTGAATTCTAGCAAACCCGTCGGGGTCGTCAGGGGATGCGCCCCCGGATCCTCGCAGAATTCGCGCAGTCCCGCGGGAACCTCCCGCGCGTCCTTCTTGCACGGCACCACGAATATCTTCCGCTTCGTCCATTCCTCAAACGGCATGCGTTCCTCGCAGCCGGACGCTTTGTAAAACAGCCGCACCCGATCTTCCTCCGAGATATTGCCCGTGTACGCGTCGTAGTATTCCCGCCCCAGCTTCTCCGCCACGCGCGCGCAGACGTCGAAGTCCGAAACGGATTCGCCGATCGGGTCGCAGCAGGGTTCCTCCTTGTAGACGGACAGGAAACCGCCGCTCGAAAAGTCGTTGCCGATATCGTGCATCTCGTGCTTGGTCGCGACCGGGAAGATGATGTCCGCGAAATAGCAGTCGTTCTCGAGCCACGGATGCTGGGCGACGATGCATTCGATATCCTCGTGCTGCATGGATTTTATCGAAAGATTCCCGTCGTTCCAGCACGTGGTCTGGCACGGCGCGTCTGTCCATATCATATGCACCTTCGAGAGGCCGGGACGCGGATACACGATCTTGTCGAACTGGTATTCCGACGTCGGGTGCCGGTAATTCGTGACCGGGTCGGCCTGCTGGCTCGAACTGAAGACCTGCATACCGTACCACTCGGCCCCGCCCTCCAGGATCGCCCGGTGGATCATGCAGCGCGGAATAAATTGCAGCGGCGGCGGCAGCGGCTCGAACAGATCGACGAGTTCGGGCGCGCGCTCCTTCTGCGCCGGCGACAGCTCGTAACGCTTCATATTGATATGCGCCGGCACGTCGCCCTTCACCGGCCGCAGCGGATCGCCGATGGTCGGCACCGCCGGCATAAATTCGCCCGTGTACGGCAGCGGGAAATCCTTGTTCCAGAGATTGAATTCGATCATCTTCGCCTGATGGACGCCGGGACTGCCGAGTGCCCTCATGCCGAGCAGCATCGCCTCCAGACGCGCGGGTTCCGACGCATATGGCCCCCGGATAAAACAGCCGCCGTTCGAATGTATAATGGACGTTACCCTTTTCGCCCAATCGCGCGCGAGCGCCTTTATCGTCCACTCGGGGACACCGCATTTCTCCGTCGCCCACGCGGGGGTTTTCGGCTCGCCGTCCTCCGTCCCGAGCACGTAATCCTCAAAATTACCGAAACCGTAACTGTGCGTTTCGATATACTCCTTCTCGTATAATCCCTCGGTGATCCACACATAGGCGATCGCGAGCTGCAGCGCGACGTCCGTGTTCGGCAGAACGGGTATCCATTTATCGGCGTGGACCGCCGCGCCGTAATTCAGATCGGGACAGATGTACATGCTCCGCAGACCTATCTCGGAAAGCCAGTAACAGAGCCGGCTCGATATCTGCCCGACGACGCCGAGCGGCGTGGTTTCCGGATCGCAGCCCCAGAATAATAACATGTCAGTATGCTCCGCGATATCGGGATAGAGATTCGACATCGGCATCATCTCGCCGACGGGTTCGCAGCCCCAGACGTGCTTCGCGCCCCAAAACCAGCCCTCCCAACTGTCCATATTCCGCATCTGAAGCGTGTAACCGCCCATCAGCGAAAGCAGCCGGTTCGGACAGCCGTGGCTCGGCGCCACGTGCTTGCCCTCGCCGTGCATATCGGACTGGCAGAGGATCGCTTCGGGCCCGTAGGTCTTCTTCATGCGCACCAGTTCGTCCGCAACGATCCGCGCCGCCTCGTCCCACGAAATGCGCTCGTACTTCGACGTTCCCCGGTTCTGCGGATTGCGCTCGCCGTTCGGATCCCAATCCACGCGTTTCAGCGGATAACTAACGCGGTTTTTCGAGTAAACGCGCGATTTGTACCCAAGGCCGAGCGGTGTAATGGGCACCTTCTCCGTCGCGGAAAAGCTGCTGCCACGCGCCTCGATCGTCCAGGGATTGCAGTTCGCGTCCGTATATTCCTTATCGTACCGGTAGGGTCTGATCCTCGTGATTTTGCCGCCGTTCGAATCGACGCGGCACGGCCCTCCGCTCTCCGGCCCCATCAGACTGAAGCTGACGACGCTCGAGGAATCCGGTGTGAATTTCGCAGGCATGATGCTCTCCTCCGTAGTATGAAAAAGTTTTCAAATCATTATTACTCTTATTATATACTCGCCTCCCCGCCGCCGGTGATGAGAAAATATTATGATTGCAAAACCGCACGCGTGAAAATGCCGACCGTAAAGCCTTTCACCGTTACCGGAAAACCTCTTTTGGGCGCATGGGGCACTCAAAAATGTACGTAACCCGCGTGACAGCCTTGCGCAAGCATGTATACAAACGGCCTTTTATTTTTGAGCGCCCCACCGGGCTTTTCGCTGCAATTCCTCGGCCGCTTGTTTCACAAAACTACGCGGGAGAGTAAAAGAGAG
>JAISEX010000034.1 GCA_031263875.1 Eubacteriales Family XIII. Incertae Sedis bacterium
GCTTGATATCGCAGAGATTGAGATTAACATTATGACGACACAGTGCCTTGGTCGACGTATAGATGACATTGAAGCATTGCGAAGTGAACTGGCATCCTGGGAAATGGACAGAAATATGACGCCAAAGAAGATTGATTGGCAATTCTCCACGGATGAGGCAAGAATTAAACTGAAAAAACTCTATCCGAATATTTAGATGACGCAAGTCACTAGCAGCCGCGGCGCGGTTGCAGACATAAGCATATTCCACGAAATGGAAACGCGGTATTTCGCATTTCTCGCTCTCGTTCTGAGCGCTGTGGCCGGAGCGAAGCGCAGCCCCGCAGAGCCCGGTGGGGCTGCCTTGTTGTGCTGGAAGCCTTTTTTGTTGTTAAAATATTAACGATTGGGCCGTCTCATTTATTTCGGGACAGCCCCATGCGCCCGGAATAAATCACGGGTAAGCGAAACCGTGGGTACGTTCGCGTTGACGTTACGCAAGCAATGTTCCGGTGGCAGCGGAATTACGGGAAAACCCGCGCGAAACCTGTGGGAATCGCGTCATTATGAGGCAGCGAAACACCATTTTATGCTATAATAAGGCGTAAGGACAGTAAGGCTTCGTTATGGGGCCGGCGGATTGGAAAGAGAGGCGGCAATGGGCAGACACGGTACGATAGCCGGGCGCAAGGCGGCGCAGGACGCGAAGCGCGGCGCGATGTTCACGAAATACACAAGGGCGATTATGATGGCGGCGAAGGCCGGCGGCGACCCGGAATACAACGCTTCTCTGAAAAACGCGATAGAGCGCGCGAAGGCGATCAATCTGCCGAAGGATAAGATCACGCAGGCGATCAAGAAGGGCACGGGCGAGCTGGAGGGCGAAACCTATGAGGAACTCTCGTATGAGGGGTACGGGCCCGGCGGCGTCGCTATCGTGGTGGACGTCTTGACGGATAATAAGAACCGCACGAATTCCGCTATCAAGCATATTTTCGATAAACACAACGGCAATCTCGGAACGCCGGGTTGCGTTGCGTATATGTTCGAGCGCAAGGGTGTGATCCTTATCGAGCAGACCGACGGCGTCGACGAGGACACGTTGATGGAGGCGGCTCTCGACGCGGGCGCGGACGATTTTAAGGCGGAGGATGAGCTTTTCGAGGTGCTGACGTCGACGGAGGATTTTCACGCCGTTGCCGATGCGCTGCGCGAGGCGGGCTACGAGCTTGCGGAGGCGGATATCGAGCAGGTGGCGAGCATTGAGGCGGAACCCAAGACCGAGAGCGAGCTGAAGTCACTGACAAAGCTGATCGATGCGCTGGAGGAAAACGACGACGTGCAGAAGGTGTATACGAACAGCACGGTGGAATTCGGCGCCGAATAGGTGCGGTATAACGGTAGCAGGCCGCCGGTTCGCAAAGTTTTTGAAGTTACCGGCGCTAAGGGGTTTCATGTTACGGTACGCTGATGTATAATCAGCACAGAGGTATTATCTCGGCTGCGCTTCCTGCTATGAGTTGCCGGGGTAATAATGTCGGGGAAGTCGCCGGCGCTGCGCGGCGAAAGGAGTAAATATGGTAAATTTGCTTGTAGGCCATAAGGGAACTGGCAAGACAAAGACGATGATCGATTTCGCAAACAGGCGCGCGGAACAGAGCGACGGCCACGTGGTGTTTGTGAATAAGAATCAGCGTCTTATGTATGATCTGATTCACGAGATCAGGATCGTCTGTATGGATGATTACGATGAAATCACGAACAGCGATGAATATATCGGGTTCTTGTATGGGATCATCAGCTCCGATCATGATATTGACGCGATATTTATCGACAGTATTTTGAAACACGCCGACGTGAACAAGGCGGATATCCCCGAATTTCTCGCGCGGCTGAAGGTCATAAGCGATCAGCACGATATAGATTTTATCGTCAGCCTCAGCGCCGATCTCGACGAACTCGGCGATGAGGTGCAGGACTTCCATCTGCTTCCGCATGACGGTAACTGAGAGGTGTTATGGCGATACATCCGTTACCGATGACACGTGAAGAATTGAGCAAAACGGGCGCCGAAGCGCCCGATTTTGTTATTGTGACGGGGGATCAGTACATCGATCATCCGTCGTTCGGCGCGGCTGTGATCGGGCGTGTTCTGGAGGCTGCGGGATATTCCGTGGGGATCATCTCGCGGCCCGATGCGGGCGAGGCCGCGGACTTCGGGCGCTTTGGCCGCCCGCGCCTGGCCTTTCTCATCACCGCGGGCAGCGTGGACTCTCTTGTCGCGAATTACTCCGCGAACAAACGCCGCCGGCGCGCGGGCGGGCCGGTCTCCGGCAGGAGGCCCGGCGCCCTTCCCGACAGGGCCTGCATCGTCTACACAAACAGGTGCAAGGAATTATATAAGGACGTCCCCGTCGTACTCGGCGGGATCGAGGCAAGTCTTCGCCGGCTCGCTCATTATGATTATTGGTCGGATAAGGTGCGGCGCTCGGTCCTCCTCGACAGCAAGGCCGATCTGCTCGTCTACGGCATGGGCGAGCGCGCCATCGTCGAAATAGCAAACGCGCTGAATGACGGTTTCGCGGCGCGGGATATCACGTGGATCGCCGGCACGGTGTTCCGCGCGCCGAAAGACGCGGATGGCAGTTCAGCGCTTCCGGCGGCCGCGATCGTTCTTCCGCCGTACGCGCGCCTGACGGATAAGGCCGCCTATCTCGACAGCTTCGTTTTGAAATACGATAACGCGGACGCGGCGTGCGCAAAGCCGCTCGCCGAGGAATATGACGCGGGGACATATGTCGTTCAGAATCCGCCGCAGCCGCCGCTGTCAACTTCCGAGCTTGACGCGGTCTATGATCTGCCGTACAGCTACGGCGCCCATCCATCCTATGCCGCGAGGGGCGAGAACGTGCCCGCGCTGAACGAAATACAGTTCAGCATTTCGCACGTGCGCGGCTGTTACGGCGGCTGCGCTTTCTGCGCGATCACCTATCATCAGGGGCGCATTCCGACGGGGCGCAGCGCCAAGTCCGTGGTGCGCGAAGCGAAGAAGATGGCGGCGCATCCGGGTTTCAAAGGATACATCCACGACGTCGGTGGCCCGACGGCAAATATAATGGGCCCCGCCTGCGCGAAGCAGCGGAGCGGCAACACCTGTCTGCGTAAATATTGCCTCTGGCCGAATGTCTGCGACCGACTCGATCCCGATCACGGCGCGTATCTGCATATGCTGCGCGCGGTCGCCGGTGTGGACGGCGTGAAAAAGGTCTTTGTGCGGTCCGGCATCCGGCACGATCTCGTCGCATCTGACCGCGTAAACGGCAAAAAATTTATGCGCGAGCTTGCGGCGAATCACGTCAGCGGGCTGCTGAAGACCGCGCCGGAACATTTTTCGCCCGCGACGCTCCGCGCTATGCGCAAGCCGGGGAAAGAGGTCTACGATATATTCTGCCGCGAATTTGAGGCCGCGGACACGGCGGCGCTGACGGCGGCGCGCAACAAGGGCGAGAAGCGCAGCAAGCAATATATCTTGCCATATTTTATCAGCGGGCATCCGGGCTCCACGCTGCGCGACGCCCTCAACCTGACGCTCGCGATCGAAAAAAGCGGCGCGATAGTGCCCGACCAGATACAGGATTTCTATCCGACGCCGGGCACGCTGTCAACCTGTCTGTATTACACGGGCGTGGATCCGTTTACGCGCGAGCCCGTTCCCGTGCCGGGGCGCGACCCTGCCCTGCCGAACGAACGCGAATTGCAACGCGCGTTATTACATCATAATAAGTCCGAAAACAGCAGGCTCGTGCGGAAGGCGCTCGATATCCTCGGCGTGTCCGCGGCGGAACTCGGGTGGAGGCTGCGGCCATGAAGACGCCGCCCGATTTCGCGCGAATATTATCGGGCGCGGAGCGGATGTGGCGCAATGCGCCAGCGCTCGCCGTGAATTCCGGCGCGCCGAATCCTGCCGAAACCAATCTTATTATCACCGCCGACAATCTCGCGGCGTCAAGGTATTTGCTTGACACGATTTCGCCCGGCGGCGGGATTCGTCCGCGGCTCGTCTATATGGATCCGCCGTTCTATACCAAGATGGATTATGCCGCGAAAATGCCGGACGGCCGGGAAACTGCGGCGTTCAGCGATGCCGTAAACCAGAGCTTTGAGGACTATCTCACGGATATCGCCGCCCGAATCTGTGCCGCGCACGAACTGCTCGCGGCGGACGGCGCTCTGTGGCTGCACCTCGATCATCACGCTGTCCATTACGCGAAACTGCTCGCGGATTGCATTTTCGGCGGGCCCAAACATCTGATAAACGAGGTCATCTGGCAGTATAAGAGCGGCGGCGCGACGAAGAAACGGTTCTCGCGCAAACACGACACGCTGCTGTTTTACGCGAAAAATCCGAACCGGTACACGTTTTTCCCACTGACGGAAAAGTCCTATAACCGCGGTAAACGGCGCTACGGATTCAAGGGCGTCAACGAATACCGCGACGACGAGGGCTGGTTTACGGTGGTGAACATGAAGGACGTGTGGCGGATCGATATGGTGGGCCGGACTTCGCGCGAACGCACGGGCTACGCGACGCAAAAACCTGTGGCGCTGCTCGAGCGCATCATCGCTTCGTGCAGCGGGGCGGGCGAACTCTGCGTCGATTTCTTCGGCGGCGCGGGCACGTTGGCTGCCGCTGCGGAAGGGCTCGGCCGAAGGTGGATCAGCATCGATCAAAATCCGCTCGCAGGCGAACTGACGGCACAGCGCCTGACCGAACAGGGCGCGACGTTTGGGGAGATACGGGGGTAGCCGCAGATGATTTGGGCGCATGGGGCGCTCAAAATAATTTCGTATACAATCGCGAAGAAGTTTTCCACGCAGACATTTACGAAGAACGACCACTTATTTTGAGCGCCCCACCGGGCTCTGCGGGGCTCCGGCCCCGGCGCGTGGGGCGAGCGCGTAAGAAGTGGATCGCTTCGCTCTGTACTCCCCATTCCACCTTCCGATTGCTCCCGCGCCGTGGCTGCTTCGCACCCCTCCGATCCCGTGCGCGAAAAATGCGAGAAAGATAAACTACCCGTCCGTCCTTCTGACGGCGAACCCGTTTCTTGCGCGGGCGGCCCCCACAAGCGAGAAACGAAAATCGGCATAAGCATTCTCATTATGCCGTCCACGCACCGTCCCCCTTACGCTGCCCCTCTCCGCTTATCCCGTATATTCAGATACGAGGCGGCGAGAATA
>JAISEX010000064.1 GCA_031263875.1 Eubacteriales Family XIII. Incertae Sedis bacterium
CGGCCGAGATCTGCAATGACAGACGGAGTAAAGGCGGCATGGAATGGCGCGTATGTCCCGCGCACGGGATAGGAGGGGTGCGCAGCAGCCACGGCGAAGCCGGGGCCGAAGCGAAGCGGAGCCCCGGACAGCCCGGTGGGGCACTCAAAACTCAGTAAATACTTGCGCGTAAGATTGTTCCCTGGATTGCTTCGCTTCGCTCGCAATGACAAGCCGTTTTTTGTACATGCCCGCGCGTAGGACTGCCTGGCGGTCATCCGCAAAATTATACCCGCGTGCCCCATGCGCCCGAAAACTTTCGTGAAAAACTGGATTGCTTCGCTTCGCTCGCAATAGAGTTGTAACGAAATTAAAATTAAGTACAACAAACGTAAACGATTATGGCGTAAATTCAACCTGATTTGCGGTCAACTCGTTTCCACAATATGGAAAACAGCTAATTTCGTTACAACTCTAATGACGATGGCACGTTCACCAATACCTCTCGCGACGGGATTCCGGCTCGAGGCCGGAATGACATCGGTGACGGTTTGGCTCAACCCGTATAAAAAAAGAGCAAGTTAATACGTGAGCATATAAAGGAGTTGCGTTGCGCGGCTCCGGTTGCTGTTATATAATTGTCAATGTGGATTCATGGCGCTAGCCGTGAAATGCATTGTGCAATTATTACTCAATTGTAATAGGAGGAAAAAATTGGATTCAATACTTATGATTTTGATTCTTGTCATTTTCCCGCTGTTAATATCTCTTATACTTCTGGCGGCAAAGTCTGATACTTTGCGCGGCCCGGTCGTATATGTCGGCGCCGCCGTTACGGCAGCGGCTTCGATCTGCTTCGCCGTCCTGTTCCTCGGCAAAGACCCGGCGGGTCTGTGGGCAGGCGGGGAATCGAGCGAGATGGTGGGATATGTGATGATGGGGATCGAGGCGCTGCTTGCGCTTCTTATCATCTATCTCGGAATCAAGTACAAGAAATATCTCGCGTCGATACTGGCGGCGGTCCAGTGCCCGCTGCTGCTGTGGTTCGAGTTTTCGCACGGCCACGAAATCGAGGTGGAACACAACCTTATGATAGATAATTTCTCCGTCATAATGGTTCTGATCATCGGTATCATCGGTACGCTGATCTGCGTGTACGCGACCGCGTATATGAAGGACTTCCGCCACCATCACGCGGACATTAAGGACAGAAGCCCGTTTTTCTTCTTCTTGATGTTCGTTTTTCTTTCGGCGATGTTCGGCATAGTCCTTTCAAATAATCTGATTTGGATGTATTTCTTCTGGGAAATCACGACGCTGTGTTCGTTCTTCCTGATCGGGTACACGAAGACGCCGGAGGCAATCAGGAATTCGTTCCGGGCGCTTATCATGAATCTGCTCGGCGGGCTTGCCTTCGTTATCGCGATAGTAGTGCTCGGCTATTTCCAAAAGACGCTCGAACTGAGCAGTTTTATAGAACAGGGCGTCGCTGCGAAAATGCAGGTCGCCGCGGGCGCGGGTTCCGACGCTTACGGCATTGCGATAATAGTCACCACGCTGCTCTGTTTCGCGGGTATCACGAAGGCGGCGCAGATGCCGTTCAACAGTTGGCTGCTCGGGGCGATGGTGGCGCCGACGCCGACGTCGGCCCTGCTCCATTCCTCGACGATGGTCAAGGCGGGCGTTTTCCTTGTCGTCAAACTTTCGCCGCTGCTCGGCGTAACGAGCATTATCGACATCGGCCCCGGATTTATGGTCGTGATGGTGGGAGCGATCACCTTCCTGCTCGCGTCCTTCGCCGCCGTGTCGCAGACGAACGCCAAGCGGGTGCTCGCCTATTCGACAATAGCGAACCTCGGACTGATTATCGCGTGCGCGGGCCTCGGTTCACCGGAAGGCGTCTGGGCCGCTATTATGCTGATAATATTCCACGCCGTCACCAAGTCGCTGCTCTTCCTCAGCGTCGGCACGGCCGAGCATAATATAGGAAGCCGCGACATAGAGGATATGGACGGCTTGTTCGGCAAGCTGCCGCGCCTCGCGACCTTTATGATAATAGGGATCGCGGCGATGTTCCTCGCACCGTTCGGGATGCTGATCTCCAAATGGGCGGCGTTGCAGTCCTTCGTGGACAACGGCAACGTCTGGGCGATCCTGCTGATCTGCTTCGGCTCCGCGGTGACCCTGTTCTACTGGGGCAAGTGGCTCGGCAAGCTGTCGGGCATCGTTGCGAACCGGCAGAATATACAGGATAAGATCCACAAAGCGGAATGGTTTGTGCTCAGCTCCCACGTGGCGCTGGTCATCGCCATCGCGCTCGGCTTCCCGCTTCTCTCGGATAAGGTCATTATGCCGTATCTCGCGAGCAGCCTGCAGGGAAGCATCACCTCGGAACAGACCATCGCGCTTTCGAGCGATAATATGCTCATTATGGTAGCGCTTGTGGCGCTTGTCATTCTGCTGCCGCTGCTGTTCTACGGCCGGACGAAAAAGAAGATCGTCCCGATCTATATGGCGGGCGCGGGCGAGGGCGACAACCTCACGTTCACCGGCTCGATGGGAAAAGCCGTGCCGGTTTCATTGCGCAACTGGTATATGGAAGGCATTTTTAAAGAAAAACTGATGAACCGGATCGGTATTATCGCCACGTGCATTATATTCGCGATGTCGATGACCTACGTCGCGTCGGTGCTCGTGCTCTTTATCAAGACGTTTGTCGGGGGAGGTGTTGCGTAATGGAATTCAGTATTTTTTCTGTAATCAGCGCGGTCCTGTACCTCGTTCTCGGGCCCTTTATAGGCGGTCTGCTCGCCGGTATCGACAGAAAGATAACGGCGCGCATGCAGGGCAGATACGGCCCGCCGGTATTGCAGCCGTTTTACGACGTGCGCAAACTTCTCGAAAAGGAACCCGTTACGGTCAACACCGGGCAGGATTTCTACGTGATGGCCTGCCTGATATTTATGATTATAACGGGAGTGCTGTTCTTCTTCGGCGAGAACCTGCTGCTCGTGATCTTTATGCTGACGACGGCGGCGCTGTTCCTCGTGATCGGCGCGTTCTCGTCGGCGTCGCCGTATTCGCAGATCGGCGCCGAGCGCGAACTGCTGCAGATGATGTCCTATGAGCCGATGGTGCTGCTGATGGCGGTGGGGCTCTATATGGCCAACGGCACGTTCCGCGTGTCCGAGATAGTGGGCGGCGGCCCGATGTCGCTGAAACTTTTGATCGGCGTCTTTATCGGCTACCTGTTTATCCTCACGATCAAGTTCCGGAAATCACCGTTCGACCTGTCGCTTTCGCATCACGCGCATCAGGAACTCGTGGCCGGGCTCAAGACGGACTTCTCCGGCCGCACGCTTGCGGCGCTCGAAGTGTCGCATTGGTACGAGAACGTGTTCCTGCTCGGTTTCCTGTTCCTGTTCTTCGCGAATGGGACGTGGTACATGGCCGTGGTCGGGGTGGTAGTCTGCCTGATAGCGTACTTCCTCGAAATATTTATCGATAACGCCTATGCCCGCATGAAGTGGCAGTTTACGCTCAAGTCGAGCTGGCTCGTGACGATAGTGTTCGGCGGCGTCAACATATTGCTGCTGTACTTCCTCCGGGTGTTCGGCATTTTGGGGGTTTAAGAAAGGAGGCGCATGATGACATATGTAACAAAATCACCGTGGGTCATCCACTATGACGGCAGCAGTTGCAACGGCTGCGATATCGAAGTTCTCGCGTGTCTGACACCGATGTACGACGTGGAGCGCTTCGGCATCATCAACACCGGCAATCCGAAACACGCGGACGTCTTTCTCGTAACGGGTTCGATAAACGAGCAGAACATCTCCGTGGTGCGGCAGATATACGAACAGATGCCCGAACCCAAGGTGGTCGTGGCGATCGGGATATGCGCGACTTCGGGCGGTGTGTTCCGCGAATGTTATAACATTAAAGGCGGCGTGGACACCGTGATACCCGTGGATGTCTACGTTCCGGGCTGCGCGGCTAGGCCGGAAGCGATCATCGACGGCGTTGTGAAAGGGCTCGGCGTGCTTGCGGAGAAAAAGGCGGCGATGAACTCGGCGCTTACCGCGGTTTCCGAAACCGAAAACGCGGAGATGGAATCCGAACCGCCGATAGAGATACAGGTGTTCGGCAGCGGCGAAGCGCCCGGAAAGGAGGCGGAACATGAGTGAGAGAAAAGACCTGATACAGGAATTCGTTTCCGTACCGGCCCCCGAATTGCTGGAAACGGTTTCCGATATAAAAACTGAGGGGTACCGGCTCGGCCAGATATGCGCCACGACGATGGGCGACACTATCGAGGCGCTGTATTCCTTTGAAAAGGACTGCGTCCTGAAAAATCTGAAGGTGGAACTGCCCGCCGCGAACGCGGAGCTTCACAGCATTACGGCCATCTACTGGCCCGCGTTTATCTATGAAAATGAAATGCACGACCTGTTCGGCATTACGTTTAAAAACCTGGCGCTCGATTACGGCGGCCATTTCTTCAAAATCGCGAAGAAGACGCCGTGGAATCCGCAGGCGCAGGAAGAATCGAAGGGAGGCGAGGCATAATGGGCAAGAGAACAGTTATACCGTTCGGGCCTCAGCATCCGGTACTGCCGGAGCCGATACATCTCGACCTTGTTATTGAAGACGAAACCGTGGTCGAGGCCATCCCGTCGATCGGCTTTATCCACCGCGGGCTCGAAAAACTCGTCGAGAAGAACGAATGGCCGGAAATGGTCTATGTCATAGAACGCGTCTGCGGCATCTGCAGCTTCGGCCACGGCTGGGGTTACTGCAAATCCGTGGAGGGCAATCTGGGGATTACGGTGCCGCCGAGGGCGGAGTATCTTCGCACGATATGGCATGAACTCGGGCGTATCCATAGCCATCTTCTGTGGCTTGGCTTGCTTGCCGACGGCTTCGGGTTCGAGAGCCTGTTTATGCACACGTGGCGGATACGCGAGAGCGTGCTCGACATCTTCGAGGAAACGACGGGCGGCCGCGTCATATTCTCGGTCTGCAAGGTCGGCGGCGTCCGCAGGGACGTGTCGAATGAAAAACTTGCCGAGATCGCGAAGATGCTCGACGGCATTCGCAAGGAAACTGAGGAACTGTCAAGCGTTTTCCTTGACGACATTTCCGTGAAGAACAGGCTGGTCGGCGTCGGTACGCTTTCGGAGCAGGAAGCCATCGATCTGTGCGCCGTCGGGCCGGTCGCCCGCGGCAGCGGCGTCAACAACGACGTCCGGTATGACGGGCACGGCGCCTATCCGGAACTCGGATTCGAAGCCATACTCGAAGACGGCGGCGATTGCTACGCGCGCTGCAAGGTGCGTGTGCGGGAAGTATTCCAGTCGATGGATCTTATCAAAAAAGCCATCGAGATCATGCCGGACGGCGATATCGACATCAAGATCAAGGGCAATCCCGAGGGCGAGTTTGTCGGAAGGATGGAGCAGCCGCGCGGCGAGGCATACTATTATTCCAAAGGCGACGGCAGCAAGTTCCTGAAACGTATGCGTGTGCGCACGCCCACCAATGCCAATATCCCGGCTCTTGTAAAAACGCTGCAGGGCTGCGATCTCGCGGATGTGCCCATGCTCGTGCTTACGATAGATCCGTGTATCAGTTGTACGGAAAGGTAGGTGCACGTTGGCGAATTTAAAAATAGGTAAGATGATTACGCGGAGCTTGTTCAAAAAACCGGCGACGCTGATGTATCCCGTAGTACCGAGAGAATACAAGGAGATCACGCGCGGCCACATCGCCGTCGATATGGACGGATGTATCCTGTGCGGGATTTGCTCCAAAAAGTGTCCGACGGACGCGATAAGCGTGGACAAGAACGCCAGGACCTGGTCGATCCAGCGCATGAGGTGCATCCAGTGCAGTTGCTGCGTGGATGTTTGCCCCAAGAAGTGCCTGCTCAACGTCAGCACGTACACGATCCCGAACGTCGTCAAGATAGCGGATACGTTCGAGAAGCCGGACGACGAGGCGAAAGCGGCGCAGACCGGCTCGCTCAAATGCGACGATACCTGCATATTCTGCGGTATCTGCGCGAAGAAGTGTCCCCTTGAGGCCATAGCGGTCGACCGGACGGAGAAAAAGTGGAGCGTCGATGACGAGAAATGCTCGCGCTGCGGCCTGTGCATTGAAAACTGCCCGAAAAATAGCCTGAGTATCGGGTAGGGCGCTTGTCGGTTCACTGCCAATAAAACCTCTAAAGTAAATAGTTTGATAATACGAACGGCGGCTCCTGCGGGGGCCGCCGTTTGCCGCTGCGGGAGCACGACGCAAAATAAAATACGTGTGGTTCATGCGAATAATGTGGGCGCATGGGGCTGCCCGCGACATGAATGGGCAGCGCAATTGTTAAAAATTTAACAATAAAGCCATCTTAAATATAGAGAAACAGCCCCACCGGGCTCTCCGGGGCTTCGGCCGCTTCGCGGCTGCTCCGCACCCCTCCGATCCCTTGCGCGGGACATGCGCGCCATTCCGTGCCGCCGCCGAAAAATCTTTCATTATGGTTACAGCCGCGGTCCCTGTGCGGGCAAAGTTCAACGTCCCGCCTATCCTCACATCGGCGTCCCGGTTACCATACCAGCGACAAACAAAGCGAGATGAGGATAGCATAAGCGCCATTCCTATGCTGTCAGCCCGTTCCCCGTGCGGGCAAAGTCCACACCACGTCCGTCCTTCTTCTGACGAACGCGTTTCTCACCCGCGCACCAAAACGCGCGAGAAAACGCATAACGTAAGCGCGCCCTCCCTGCCGCCACCCCATCAACTCTTGTGCCTCCCTCTGCGATCCATATATCACTCATCATTATTTGCAAAAATTTTTACCGGCACAAAAATTGTGCATAATAAAAGTCCCGCTACCATACAAAAGATACCTCACTCCAAGAGAACCACCGCCCCCGAAGAACGACACACCGCAAATCCCCTCAAAATTTATTTTTATATTTACTCCCACAAAAGTGGATTAATATAGTATAGTATAATGGCGAGGCGAGGACGGAGGTTGCGTCTTGCGGTTTATCGGTTTTATTTGCACGTTTAAGGAGGGGGACTAATGGTTAAATTACCGGGAGAAAGACTGCTTTTGGTCGTAGGGATCTTGCTTATTATCGCCGGAGTTTTCAACGGCTTCGGGGCGGTGAGAAACATCAGCGATGCGTTCCAGATCAATTCGTCGACGCTTGTCGTGGCGACGATATTCTTGTTTCTGGCGGCCGCGTTGGAAATCATTACGGGAATCTTAGGGATCGCGGGCCGCAAAAGGGTGGACCGGTGGACGGTGCTTGTTCTTTTCGGCGGGGCTATTGTCGCGCTGATCCTTACGAGCAATGTTATGTATTACGTGGGCCTGAGGGAATTGGGCGTCACGGGCGTAGCGAACAGCCCGGTTTCGATTATCTTCGGCATTTTGCTTCCGGTGTGCCTGATAATAGGCGCGCTGAGAAACAGGAAACACGGGTAAAGCGGCGTTATTTGCGGGAAAATGGCGAACACCCCTTCACCCAACCATATCGAATTTCTGATATAATAATAAGCGTACGTTATATTTGATCGGTGGAGTAATACGGCAGGGGACGGCATAAGTACAATGGACGCGAGCTCATATTATTTCAGAAAAAACCTGATAACCGGCGCGGTACTGTTTTTTTTCGTGATAGTGCTGATGATACTCGGTTCGCAGTTGGGATATTACCAGAACGCCGTTCAGGCGCAACTGAGCGGCGTTCAAAATATACAATCGGCGGGCGGCGATCTGCAGATATCGAAAAATATCTTGGCAAACCTGCTGGTTTTTGTGCCCGTTATCGTTCTGGCGGTCGGCGGCGCGTTCAACGCGCGGTTGGGGAAAAGCCGCGCTTTCCGGTTTATGCTTTTGGCGCCGATCATGATCTACGGCGCGTCGGTCTACTTGGATTGGAAAGAAGCCACGCCCCTGAGCGAGAAGTTCGAAAATCTCTATTCGGCGGTGGACAATATCATCTATATCCCGTTTATCATCTGCTTCGCCGTTTTCGTGATCTATATGATCGCGGTGATCGTGAAGCCGGACAGCATGGCGACGAAGGTCATCGGCTCCATCACGATGGTCATCTCCATCTGTTTCTACGTAATATTCGGCGTTTACGTCATCTATCTGCAGGCGATGAGCGCCCTCGACGGGTCGTTCGGCTTCAAGCATTTCATTCTCTATCTGATCTGTTTCGGGCTCGACGTCGCGTCGTTC
Source organism: Eubacteriales Family XIII. Incertae Sedis bacterium (assembly GCA_031263875.1). Taxonomy (GTDB): domain Bacteria; phylum Bacillota; class Clostridia; order Peptostreptococcales; family Anaerovoracaceae; genus JAITEX01. Next base: position 8,234 of record JAISEX010000064.1, read on the forward strand.
TTCCTGATGCTTTCGCTGATAATGTCATTCTCGGCCATGCGCCGCGAGGATCTGCTGTGGGAACGCGAGATGGTGCGCCGCGAGCGGATCGACGAGCGCCGCCGCCGGGAGCAGGAAGCCAGCGGGTATTACGCGAGTGAGGACGGATACGGCGAGTACGGCGAGGATTACGAGTACGAATATGACGGCGACGGCGCCTATATGATCGTTGAGGAAGACGACGACGGTAACGAGGTCCGGCGGGAAACCGCGCCGAAAAATAATAGCGCGGAACCTTCTGCTGGAATTGAAAGTGTAATAACAACCGGGAGCGGCGGTGCGGAATCTGTCGCGAAACCGGCTGCTGAAACTGAAGGTGTAATAACAACCGAGAGCGGCGATGCGGAATTTGTCGCGGAACCGGCTGCTGAAATTGAAAGCGTAATAACAACCGAGAGTGGCGATGCGGAATCTGTCGCGAAACCGTCTGCTGAAACTGAAGGTGTAATAACAGCCGGGAGCGGCAATGCGGGATTTGTCGCGAAACCGGCTGCTAACGCGGATTTTGACATCGAAGAAGTTCGGCCCGAAAACGGCAAAGCAGGCGCAAAAATTCAAAAGCTCGCGTCGAAAATACGAGGGCGTTCGCGGAAGAAAACGGAGTAAACGTGGTTACCCGCGTCATCACGATATACGGAACGGTACAGGGCGTCGGCTTCAGGCCGACGACTTCTCGTTATGCGGCAAAATTCGGCATGAAGGGGCAGGTCCGCAATATGGGCGGCCTCGTTCAGTTGATCTTGACGGACACGCCCGAGCGCATCGACCGGTTCCTCGAATATCTTATCGCGAACAAGCCGCGCGCTTCGGAAATCATCGCCGTCGAACAGAAGGAAGTGGACACCGTTCCGTTCGACGGCTTTTCCATTGTTCCGAGCAGCGCCTGCGAAGACGAGATCGCGATACTGCCGGCCGATATCGCGATCTGCGACCGCTGCTGCGCGGAGCTTCGCGACGAACAAAACCGGCGGTTTGGGCATCCGTTTATCAGTTGCACGGATTGCGGGCCGCGTTTCACGATTATGGAGCGCCTGCCGTATGACCGCGATACGACGACGATGGACGATTTCGCGCTGTGCGGTGAATGTACGGCGGAATACGCGGACGCGCGTGGGATCCGGTTTCACGCGCAGACGGTGTCGTGCCATGATTGCGGGCCGCAGGCGATATGGGTCGGCGCCGCGGAATTACATCACAAAAATTCGCTGTGCGAAAATCCGTCATCTGCCGTGCGCAAACCTTCGGATAACGTGGCGGAAGCGGCGGCCGCGCTTCTTAGCGGCGGGGTGATCGCGCTGAAAGGCGTCGGCGGCTACTATTTTGCGTGCCGCGCGGGCGATGAACAGGCGGTGCAGCGGCTCCGCGATATCAAGCTGCGCGAGGAAAAACCCTTTGCGGTTATGTTCGCGGACACGGATGAAATCGGGAAACAGTGCGCGGTGAGTGAAGCGGAGCGGGAATTGCTCGAATCACCGAAACGGCCGATCGTTCTTTTGGAGCGCTGTTCAGATTCCGGACTTGCGCCGGGCGTCTGCGGTTCGAGCAGGTTTGTCGGGGCGTTTTTGCCCTCGATGGGTCTGCAATATCTGCTGCTCGACGCGTGCGGCCCGCTCGTAATGACGAGCGCGAACCTCTCGGGATTACCGATCATCACGGAAGACGACGAGATGCTCCGTTTTGCGCGCGGCGAAACGCGGCTTTCCGGCATTCTGTATAATACGCGGCGCATTGCGGCGGGCGCCGACGATTCCGTCGTTCGCGTTATCGACGGCAAGGCGCAACTGATCCGCCGGTCGAAGGGCTATGTGCCCGTGCCGGTCTACGCGCGCGGCGCGGCGCGGCTGACGAAAGATGTTCAGATATATGCCGCGGGTGGCCAACTGAAATCGGCCTTCGCGCTCAGCAAGGGCAGCTTTTCGTATCTCAGCCAGTATTTCGGGGATATCGACAGCCTGGAAAGCGAGCAGGTCTATCGCGAAAATTACGCGCGCATGAAGGATTTTTTCAGCATCGAGCCGGAGATTGTCGTGTGCGATATGCACCCGAATTATGTTCCGACACGCTTTGCGGAAACGGCCGGCCGCGCGGAAGGCAAGCGGCTTATCCGCGTCCAGCACCATCACGCGCACATCGCGTCGGTCATGGCGGAACACGGGCTCACGGGCCCCGTTATCGGCGTGGCGTTCGACGGGACGGGTTACGGGACGGACGGCAACATCTGGGGCGGCGAGATCCTCATCTGTCAAGGCGAGAGCTTTACGCGACATTCCCATCTCAGGTACGTGCGCATGAACGGCGGCGATTCGTCGATGCGCGAGGGCTGGAAAAGCGCGTTATCGTATGTGGCGGCGGCTCGTCATCGCGGCGATATTACCGATGAAATTTTCGACATAGACATAGCCGACATTATCGCTTACGCGGAAACGCGGGCAACGCTTGCGGATCATAAGGCGGATCGGAACGTGATTTTTGCGGCGATAGAAGCGGGCGTAAACTGCGTGGAATCGTCGAGCATGGGCCGGCTGTTTGACGCGGCGGCGTCGCTGCTCGGCATCCATCACGTGAACCGGTACGAGGGCGAATGCGCCATTATGCTCGAAAATGCGGCCGACCGCTCGGTAAAAAATCCCGGCGCGTCGGAAGCGGACGACCTCGCGCTTGCCTTTCATCTGCGCGTGGCTCAGGCGACCGTGGAACAATGCCGGAGCGCGCGCGAAAACTGCGGCTCCGCTTTGGTGGCGCTGAGCGGCGGCGTATTCCAGAACAAGATCCTTATGGACGAAACGCTGAAACTTCTCCGGCGGGACGGCTTCCGCGTCTATTACAATGAATCGGTTCCGCCGAATGACGGCGGCATTGCGCTCGGGCAGAATTATATCGGGATGTTGGCGGCGATGAAGTGGTAAAATTTGTTGTGTAATAGGGGGACGGCACGAGGGGAGCGCTTACGCCATGTTGCTTCTCGCGTGTTTTTGTTTTTTGTGAAATAAACCGGTACGCCGGAGAGAGGACGGGCGTGCGACGCATTCTGCCCGCATTTTTTCGCGCAAGGGATCGGAGGGGTGCGCAGCAGCCGCGAAGCAACGTTCGCTGCGCTCTCTCCTCCGCTCACTTCGTTCGCTTCGCTGTCCTGTTTTACACTGCGGCTGAAGCCGCGTAAAACAGGCGGCCGGAGTGAAGCGGAGCCCCGCAGAGCCCGGTGGGGCTGTCCGGCATTATTTTCGATTCGCCTTAAATTTAATTATTTTCTATCAAACGGAGCCCGATAAAATCAGCTTCAGGCAGCCCCATGCGCCCAAAAATAAAAGCATAAGAAAGGTTAAAACCGGTGCGCAGCAGCCTTACGTGATCCACCCGCCTGCACGCTGCCGGATAAAACCTTCGGCGGCGAGATCGGCGAGGACGCTTTCGGTAACGGCAAGCTCGTAACCGCAGTGAAGCGCGAGATCCGCGGCCGTTTTCGCGGGGCCGGCGGAGCCGGCAAGAACGGCTTCCAACAGGCGGGCGCGTTTTTGGCGGCGAGAGCCTTCGTAGGGCGATTGGCGGCTGTAATGCTTGCTGCGGCGCGTGGGATTGGGCAGCGCCTTTTTTAGATACGCGCCGTAATCGAGCAGGGCGTAATTCCACGTGCGGGCACTGATCCCGCGGGCGTGAACCAGCTCGTTTATCCCGGGCAGCAACGAAAGAAGCTCGCGGTCGCTGACGTTATCCTCGCCGGGGAAAAATTCGTGCAGGAAAACAGCGCGGACGTTGGTTTCGAGATAGGCGGCGGGGCGGTTGTGCGCGAACGCGAGAAGGGCGGCCGCTGTTGCGGGGCCGATGCCGGGCAGCGAAAGCAGTTCCGCTTCGGTGTCGGGCAGAATGCCGCCAAATTTTTCGCAGACGGTATCGGCGGTTCTCTTCAGCGCCAGCGCGCGGCGGTTATAGCCGAGTCCCGCCCATGCTTCGAGAACGGCGGCGTTATCCGCGGCGGACAGCGCGGCGATGGTCGGAAACCGTTTCAGCCACTCATCATAATACCGTTCGACGCGGGCGGTCTGGGTCTGCTGCAGCATGATCTCGGAAACCAAAATGGCATAGGGATCGGTGGTGCGCCGCCACGCAAAATCGCGGTAGCGTTCACCGCCCCGCTGCATGACCAGATCGACAAAAGCGTCGTTATCTATCCGTTCGCTCATGGAGTTTGTGATGTTTTCAGGCAATCGGCCCGCCCGCCGCCTGCTGCGCGAATTCCTTTTCCTCCGAACTGTATTCGTAACCGGCAAGGCTGCCGACGCCGCGCAGGACGTAATTCGGCACATAGGGGAACTTGCGGATATCCTCCTTGCGCGTAACGCCCGTGAGGACGAGCAGCGTCGCGATGCCCGTTTCGATTCCCGCGATAATATCGGTGTCCATGCGGTCGCCTACCATAACGGCATCCTCGGAATGGACGCCCAGACGCCGGAGGCCCGTTCGCATCATCAGGGGATTCGGCTTCCCCACATAGTAAGCCCGGCGGCCCGTGGCGACCTCGACGGGCGCGACGAATGCCCGCGTCGACGGGATCAGCCCGTCCTCCGCGGGGCCGGTGATATCCGGATTTGTCCCGATAAGCCGCGCGCCGTTCAGCACATGCTTTGTCGCGCGCAATATCACGTCGTAATTATAGTTGCGCGTTTCGCCGATCACCACGTAATCCGGGTCGATGTCGTTCGGCGTGATCCCGACGTCGTAGAGCGCGTTGTGCAGTCCCGGAGCGCCGATAATATACGCCGTGCAGTCGGGCGACTGCGTCGACAGGAATTTTGCCGTTGCCAGCGCGCTCGTATAGAAATGATCCTCAGGTATATCGAGGCCCATTCGCGCCAACTTCTGCTTCAATTCCAACGGCGAGCGCTCGCTCGAATTCGTCAGGAACAGGAACTTCTTCTCGTTGGCCTCCAGCCACTCCACAAATTCGCGGACGCCCGGCAGGAGAATGTTCCCGTGATAAATAACTCCGTCCATATCGCAGAGGAACCCCTGCTTTTCGTTCAGCACCTCTAATGCGTGTTCTTTTGATTCAATCATCTTCCACCCCTTTCGTTCTTCTCCTTCTCGTAATATCATACTTCTATCATATCACGCTTCCGTAAACTTCGTTTTGGATCGGTGTGTAAAGCGGGTAAAGTTTTGAGATCGAAAGGGGCGTTAAATGAAATAATGCGGGCGCATGGGGCTGTCCCAACGGACTTAGTCGGGTTCGACGCCGAGGAAAATAATAGAAGTTATCATAAATCGAAAACTATACTGGGACAGCCCCACCGGGCTTTTCGCTGACATTCCTCGGCCCGCTTCCAGTGTGTCATTGCGAGGCGCGTCAGCGACGAAGCAACGTTCGCTGCGCTCACTCCTCCGCTCGCGTTGCTCGCTTAGGATGTGACTCAGCTTCGCCTCGCAGCTGCTTCGCTGTCCTGTTTTACACTGCGGCTGAAGCCGCGTAAAACAGGCAATCTAGCATATAGTCCCTGCCACTGTTTTGTTCCGGGCCTGCGGGATTTCCGCTTCAATCCCTTGCGCGTCGCCGTCGCTCGTTCCTCGCTCCGGCTCACCTGTGCGAGAAAAGCACCCGACACACCCCTCCTTACCACGGCGTCCCCGTTCATCGCATAAACGCAAAAAGAAACGAGAAACAAAACGAACGTGACCATCCTCTCCCTGCCGTCCCTCCTGTGCGAGAAAAGCACCCGACACGCCCCTCCTACCACGGCGTCCCCGTTTCTCGCATAAACGCAAAAAGAAACGAGAAACAAAACGAGCGTGACCATCCTCTCCCCGCCGTCCCCCGTCCGCTCGCCGTGCGAGAAAAGCACCCAACACGCCCCTCCTACCACGGCGTCCCCGTTCATCGCATAAACGCAAAAAGAAACGAGAACCGTCCGCGACGTGACCATCCTTTCCCTGCCGTCCCTCCTGTGCGAGAAAAGCACCCGACACACCCCCTCCTACCACGGCGTCCCCGTTTCTCGCATAAACGCAAAAAGAAACGAGAAACAAA
>JAISEX010000081.1 GCA_031263875.1 Eubacteriales Family XIII. Incertae Sedis bacterium
GTTTTCGCTACAGGTTCCGTACTGTACGCCGTCGGTTCCTTTGCGTGTGACCGCCGAATACAACGCCGGGAACGGAGAGACGTCCGTCACGTAATAGTCTGAGCCGATGGAGATGACGCCGCCGGCACGCAGAATTGAACCGAATGCCCACTCGTAACGACTTCGCTCCCTGCCGGCGCGCACGAGTTTTTCCCCAAGATCGAGTGGCAGATGGGCGGGTTGCATGGCCGCTACGACGTGCAACTGCCCGAATCGCGGTATGTCGGCTTCGTTAATGAGCTCCACGTGTTCGACCGCATTACGCAGCGCCGCCGTGTCGTAGAGTTTCCCCGATTTCTCATAGCAATCCAGCGCCATGCGCACGGCCCTGTCGCCGGTGCAATGCATACGCACGTTATAACCGCGTTTGTTCGCTTCGAGTATCCACCGCTCGTATGGATCGGCGCTACCGTACATCAATTCGCCGCGGGTTTCCGGCTTATCCTCATATGGTTCCAAAAGAGCGGACGTATAGACGGAGGTGACACAGTCGCCGTAGGTCTTAACGCCGACGATGCGCAGCCGGTCGGAGTCGAATTTCGGCCGGTACTTGTCGAATTCATCGAAATAGGCGACGTCCAAAGCCTTCGGCGGATAGTTGCTGCCGGGATGCAGATAGAGCCGTATGGTAAGTTTCCCGTCGTCCTCCAAACTCTTGATAAAAGGATACTCCAGCGCCATGATATCGGGCGTCTGCCCGTCCATGTCCGCGTAAGCCGTGATGCCGTTCGCGTTGAGCCGCTTTAAGAAGGATTCCGCCAGTCCCGACAATTCTTCCTCAGGCAGCTCCTTCGCGTAAGGTATCGTCAGTTCCATACCGCCGCCGTAGAGCATACCGTCGAGTTCACCGTCCGGAAAATGGCCGATCGCGCCGGTAGCCGGTACGGTGTCATTCGTGTAACCGCACTCCGCAAGCGCCGCGGAGTTGACCCACATTGAATGCCCATCGGCACATTCCAAATAAACCGGCGTATCGGGAAACGCCTCGTCGAGAGATCTTTTCGTGGGAAACGGCGCGTCATTCCAGTTTGCGGGAAACCAACCGACGCCAAAATACCGTTTCAGAGGATGCGCGTCCGCGAACCTACGCAGTCGCGCCACGCAATCAGCTTCACTCACGCCATTCTCGATATCCCGGCAGAAGTTTTCACTGCCATCCCTGACGCCGAGCATAAAATGGGCGTGCGAATCGCACAGCCCGGGCAAAACCAATCGGTTGCCGAGCTCAAATATCTCCGTTTCCGGCCCGGCGAGCCCTTCCACATCCGCGCGGGTCCCCACCGCGATGATCTTGTCGCCGCGGACGGCGACGCCGCCGGGAAAAGGCACCTCGCCGCTTCCCGTAAATATCGCTTCGCTTAACAGTATTTTATCCGCAAAGTCCATACGTTACCTCCTGATTATCATCGTTGCTTTGGCGACTCAACTTCAAACGGCCATTGAGCCGTTCTGCCCTCTCTATCTTACCTCAAAAAATCCGGTTTGGATATTTTTATTCTATAATAAAACCAAAACCGCTCCGCCCGCCGTATCGCGCGATGGAGCGGCTCTTTCCAATGGATTACATAACAAAGCCCGCGACCAAAAAGAGGATCGTTGACGCGCCGGCCGATATGAGCGCGTACGGCAACGTCGCCAGCATCAGTTCTATCGGTTTGATGCCGCAGGCCTGGGCGCAGAGGATGACTCCGTCACCGTAGAGGCAGGTGTTGCTGCCAAATGCCGCGCCGGAAAATACCGCGGCGCCGGCGAGGATCGGACTGACGTCCATCGCTATGGCGAGGGGAATGACGATAGGAGCGACGATAACGGCCATGTCCCAAAAGCTGCCTGTTACATAGGCGTATGCCGCGCATACGAGGAAGGCGACTGCGGGCAGGAACGCGCCGTCCATAAGCGGTTCGACCGTCTTGATAACGTAATCCGCCAGACCGAGGTCGATGTTCGCGTTCTGTACCGCGAAAGCCAGGACGGAAAGCACGAGGACGAATCCCATGCTGATAATGCCGTCAAATGACGCTTGCAGCAGTTTTTTAAAGGAAAGTTTACGCATTACGAGAAAGAGAATGAAGGCGCAAACCACACCGCTCGCTACGCCGAGAAGGACGTCGATGCCCGTAACGATCGTTATAACGATCATGACTACGATGGGAAGCAGGAAGTAGACGGGATTAGCCTTGACGTTTTCTCCCATATCTTCGGCAAAAGACTCCTCCTCTGAGGAGGCGCCCGCGGGAAAGACATTGCCGGTGGCTTCCACGCGTTTCCAATCCTTTTTCAGAGGACCGATTTTGGGTATTATTCCGAGAATTTGCAGGAGAACCACGATGACGGCAAGCCACCCGTAGAACATAAACGGTATGGACTGAATGTACGCGTCGATGCCGCTGCCGTTCACTGTTACGCCGTTTTCCTCAAACAGCCCGCCGAAATACGCCGCCCATGACGACATAGGCAGCAGGATGCAGACAGGCGCCGCAACGGAATTGACGATATACGCAAGTTGGGTGCGCGGTACCTTCTGCGCGTCGGAGATGCCCTTCATCGTTGTGCCGACGGCGAGATTGTTCAGATAATCGTCGATGAAGACGATGACTCCGAGCACGAACGTTCCAAGCATGACGTGCCGTCTTGTTTTCAGCAGGCGGGACGCCCATTGCCCGAAGCCCAGCACCGCACCGCTGCGTTGGAGCAGCATGATGAGAACGCCGAAAAGAGCGATGACGAAGACCAGCCATTGCAGAGTTTCGTTGGACATGGAACCGTAGAGATACCCGAAAGCCGTTTCGGGGAAAGCCGCTATGTGGCCGCACAAAATCAGGGCGGCTACACATAATCCGCAGAACATCGCAAAGAGCGCGCGTTTGGTGGAAATCGCGACAATCAGGATACAGAGAACCGGTAATAACGTGATAGGGCTGTCCATATAAAACCTCCTTTGTTTTACGCCAAATTAAATATAAACGTGATAAGAGTTTTCCTCTTTACCGCTCTATCGCCAGGCTGCTCGCAGCGCTAAAAAGCGAAAACGCGCACAGCATTCCCGCTTGTATATTTGATATTGACTGTGGAAAGTTCGATGGCAACCCGGTAAGGTCACCCGAAAGACTTGTTCCCGGATACGGGAAGGCAACACCATGCCCCCCCCCCCCACTATGTGGAAGGTATTCGTTTTATTGTGGTGAGCGACTTTTTGCATGTTCCCTCTATACTTACCTGTTT
>JAISEX010000168.1 GCA_031263875.1 Eubacteriales Family XIII. Incertae Sedis bacterium
CTACGGCGTCCCCGTTTCTCACACAAGCAAAAACCCGCGCGGGCAGGGACACAACATGCGCATCATTCCCCGGCCGCCTCCGCCACACACTTCCCCCATGTAAAACGGGAGCGCCGCTACAGCCCTCCCGTCATTATCTTTTCTTACCGCGAAAGACTACTCGTCGTCTTCGTCGTCATCCTCGGTTTCGTCCGCGCCGGCAGCTTCCTCGGGTTCGGCATCCTCCGCCGCGTCCTCAGCCTGCTCGAACACCTCCGCCGCTTCCTCCGCGCTTTCTTCCGGCTCCGCGTCGGGATCCGGCATCTCAAGCTCGGCTTCGACACGCTCTGCCTCGGCCTGCTCAAATACTTCCGCGGCTTCCTCAGCGCGTTCCTCCGGTTCCGCGTCGGCATCCGGCATCTCGTACTCGAGATCCTTGTCCAGCGTTTCCCTGATGCTCAGGCTGATGCGGCGCCGGTCCTTATCGATCTCAAGGATTTTCGCTGTGATATTCTGGCCGACGGTTATCTCGTCCGTGATATTGTTGACCCGCTTATGCGCGATCTCGGAAATATGCACGAGGCCGTCAAGTCCGGGCTCAAGCTCCACGAACACGCCGTAATCTTTGATCTGCACCGCCCTGCCCTGAATGATCTGGCCGACGGTGAACTTCTCGTTGATGATGGACCACGGTTCCGGCAGATTCTGCTTGTAGCCGAGCGAAATCTTTTCCTTCTCCTTGTTCATCGAAAGGACCTTGACCTTGATCTCCTGATCGAGCGCAAGCATCTCGCTCGGGTGGCGGAGCTTGCCCCACGATATCTCGGAGATATGCAGGAGCCCGTCGATGCCGCCGATATCGACGAAAGCGCCGTACTCCGTAAAGCGCATGACCTTACCTTCAATAATGTCGCCGACGTTGATCGTATCCCATATCTCCATCATACGCTTCTGGCGTTCCTCGTTGAGAACGGCCTTGTGCGAGAAGACGACCTTGTTGCGCTTTTGGTCGACGCGCATCACCTTGACGGGCAAAGTCTTGCCGACGTAATCGGCCGCCGTTTCGATGTACCGGTCGGATATCTGCGACATCGGAATAAATCCGGTGATCTCGCCCATCGCCGCGATAACGCCGCCGTTGACTTCCTTCACCACGCCCACTTCGAGATTCGTGCGGTCCTCGAGCGCCTTGTTGATGTCTTCCCAATGCTCGCTGATAATGACGCGTTTTTTCGAAAGTAGGATATTACCATCGCCGTCATCGGTTTTAAGAACCTTTGCCTGGACCTCGTCCCCTTCTTTAAACACATCAAGAAGAGTCTGCTCCGGCTCGAGAGTCACCTCGCTGCGCGGAATCACGCCGTCCTTTTTGCAGCCGATGTTTACGATAACGTCCTGGTCGGTAACTTGGATCACCTCCCCCGTAACGATATCGCCATTCCTCGGGAGCTTCAGAGCTTTGTCGATCTCCTCCATGAATTCGAACATCGGGTTGTTCTCATTGCCTTCATTGTTAAACTGCTTCATCCTGGTAATAACCTCCTTAATTATGCCGGCGGGCGTAGATGCACCCGCAGTAATCCCTATTTTATTACAATTACATAATTCATGCAACGTCAAATCGTTGATATCATCGACAAAAAACGTATTTTTGCACCTTTTTTTTGCGATTTCATACAATTTTCTTGAATTTGAGCTGTTTACGTCGCCGATTACGAGCATAACGTCAACTCGCTCCGCAAGCTCACGCGCCGCCGATTGTCTATTTTTCGTCGCGCTGCATATCGTATTATGCACCGAAACGTGAGGGATCGTTGACAGGATTTTTATGATTGCCGCGAAAAGTTCCGTGTCGAATGTCGTCTGCGACACGACGGTCGTTCGCGTAAAATTTTCCGGCGACCGCACGGCCGTTTCCGCAAACGCTTTCGCGCCGTCCGCCGTTTCGATAATAACAGCGCTGCCGGCGCACCAGCCGCCGATGCCCGTCACTTCCGGATGATCCGGATTGCCGACGATAACGATACGATCCCCCGCCGCATAAGAACTCTCGACAACACGCTGAATTTTCCTGACTTTCGGGCAGGTCGTATCTATCACCTGAATATTTTTTTCCGCCGCCTGTTCAAAAAAAGACTTCCCCTCTCCGTGTGAGCGCACGACGGCAAACGCGCCGAAGGGAAGCTGCTCTATATCGTCCACAGAAATAAGACCCTTGCTCTCCAGTTCCGCGGTGACCGCGCGGTTATGGATGATCGGGCCGACCGAATAGACGGGCGCCCCCGCGCACCGCCCTTCGGAAACCGCCGCCGAAGCGGTTTCAACGGCATTCCTCACGCCGAAACAAAAGCCGAGATGTCTTGCTGTCAGTATCTCCAAAGATTTTGCTATTTTACAGTTTTCCTCTCGGCGCGCTGCTCACGGGCCACCAAGAGGCTCACCAGCAGCAGTATGCCCGCGAGGAGAAAGCGCCCCACGCGCGATGAAGACTTCCGTTCCTTCACTTCTTCATCAATAAAACCGATCTCCATGTTTTCCCGTTTCCTTTTCATCACTACTAAAAATCATATATACTATTCCGTTTACGGCGCCGCAGCGCGTACCGGTTATCCGCACTGTAACCGCGGGCGCATGGGGCACGGGGTGCCCCACCGGGCTATCCGCTGCAATTCCGCTTATGCTCGTCGTCATTGCGGGCTCCGACCCGCAACCCCCTCGATCGGGGTATCTGCGCAAGCATAGTCCACGGAATTTCCACTGCTATCCCTTGCGCGTCGCTTCGCTCACTTCGTTCGCTCCGCTCCCGAGAGCAGCCGAGGATATGAGGTTGCGCCACGCCATTACCGTCACGCTGTTACCGTTACCGTTACACCGCCATGCCATTACTGTCACGTTTCTTCTTATAGTATACCAGCTTAGGGTAAAGGGCGCTATCGCCGGAAATGTTTTTTAAACACCCTGCCGAAAACTTCGGCGACGAGCCACAGCAGATAATCGTAGATAAAAAACATGAGGACCGGCAGCGCGATGAATCCGGCCGCCCCCACGACGACGTAGTTCGACTGAGTTACGACGCCGTCAGAGCTGAGCAGTTCTCCGATAAAGACAGCGCTCATCAGCGCGAAAGTGACCGCGAGAAGCGCCGCCGCGCAGAGGATTTTTATGCCGTACGCGGCCGCTATTACGAGCCGCCTGCGCTTCACGACGTACAGTCCCCGCCTGCCGAACGGACGGATAACGGGATCGTTCGACGCGCCGCTCACGAATTTCGCGGCGAGATTTTCCGCCGCGGGTTTTATCAGCGCAAACGCGCCGAAAAAAAGAATGTAGACGAGCAGGCTTATCTTATCGGGGACGATGGCGAGGCCGAGGATCGAGCTGCCGGCATACAGCAGAGCCGCGACCGTGCGCGAGAGGTTGATAGACGCGAAATAGAGCACGGCGCCCGCCAGCGACCACAGCGTCAACTGGATCGTTTCAAAAAGCGACGCCATATACAGCGCCGCGATAATAAGCGCCAGCAAAACGCCGGATACCGCAATTTCCAAGGTCGTGAGTTTATGTTTCATCTTCGTGTTTCCGGAAGTGCCGCGCGAAACGCCCGCGGCTCATATGCAATCACAGCAGGAATCGAGGCAGCAGTAGCACGACATGCACTGGCACATCTGGCGCTGCGCGTCGTTATACCCGCCCTGATATGAAGTCTGCTGGTAACCGGCGGTGGAATTCATGATCTGATTGAGCGCGTTCTGGTATTCGTAATTTGCCGGCTCCATGCTGACGGCGGTTTGTATGCTGCCGACCGCCTGATCGTACCAGCCGCGGCGAAGTTTTATCATGCCGGAGAGGAAATGCCATTCCGCGTCGTGCGCCGGCATGCGCGAAAGCCGCTGCTCCGCGCCCGCGAGGTCGCCGCGGTCGATGGAGCGGCGTATCTCGTTGTACTCGGGCGAAGACGTCCGCTGCGCGCGCCCCGCACCGCCGCCGAAACCGTACGAACCGCCGCGTTTGCCCTTCGCGCCTGAGCCGCTCTTCATCAAAGAATCGTACGCCTCGTTTATCTCCTGCATCTTCTCCTTCGCAAGATCGCCGAGCGGATTATTTTCGTATTGATCGGGGTGGTATTTTTTCGCGAGGTCGCGGTACGCTTTCTTGATCTCGTCCTCGCTCGCCCCGGGCCGTATTCCTAAAATTTCGTATGGGTCGCCCATCGCTCTCCTTTATCTGTTCTCATTCGCATGCGCCAATCGCATTTAGCTTGGGCGCATTTTTGGCTCTCCGCTCCGCTTCGCGCCAAAAACCGGGCTATCCGGGGCTCCGCGTTCGCTCCGGCCCCGCCGCTTCGCGCCGTGGCTGCTTCGCACCCCTTCTATCCCTTGGCAGAGGTACAGGAGCTTCAGCTCCGTCGTACCTCGCACATCGAGGAGCGCAGGGCTTCGCTTGTTTTACGCGGCTTCAGCCGCAGTGTAAAACAGGACAGCGAAGCGAGCAACGCGAGCGGAGGAGTGAGCGTAGCGAACGTTAGCCCGTGGCGCTCTACCGTGCGCGTCACTCGGCTGCGCCTCGCTCCCCGTGTGTCCTCGTGTCCCACAGCCGAAAAACTGAGCGGTAATCAGCAAACTTTTGAAGGACACACGGCGCCGGTATTTATTCGCTATCTATTATTTTAGCATACTTGTCGAGGACTTCGCCGGTTTTCAGCCGCAGGCCCACGTAGATAATGTTGCGCAGGATCGCTTCATTCTTATGCAGCTCCAATAATTCAAACGCTTTCGCCGCTTCGGAAAGGCACATCTCCAGCGTAAATCCCAGACGCTCCGGCGAGTACGCTCCGGACTTCAGCGGATTGAACGCGCCGCTTTTCCTGTCCTTTTCGAGATCGTCCGCGGCGTCGATCAGGTAGATCCATTTGCCGAGATTGTAACCGATGGCGCGCAGTATGCGCGAGCGGGCTTCGCCGGAAGCCGGGCCGTCCATCACGTCTTCCATGAGTTTTGCGAACGGTTCGGCGACGATGTCGATGTCAAGCGTTTTACTTGACGGGTCGCGTGCGCCCGCCTCAACGCGCGACAGATCAGAAAGACGCATCCGTATCGCTTCCGCTTTTTCAGGCAGGCGTTTTATCGCCCGGCGGTACGCGCGCCGGTACAGCAGCGTCCCGAAAAATCCGCGGACAGCGTGTTCGTCCCGCTTG
>JAISEX010000193.1 GCA_031263875.1 Eubacteriales Family XIII. Incertae Sedis bacterium
ACGGCCGCTCCATTGCGCTCCCCGCCGTGTCGGAATCCGTGATAATATACGCGTCAAGTTTTCTGCTTGACAGCATGCGCCGCAGCGCCGCAAGCCGCTCGCCGGCCGTTTTATTCTTCATAGTAAATCTCTCCGCTCCGTGCTCCACGGCCGCTCCATTGCCATTTGAATGAGCTGCCAGTATAATTTTATCATTAAACGTGTTACGAAACTTTCGATCCGTTGAAATAAATACCACTTCAAACGGTTGGGAAAAGGTTTGATTGGATTTTACTTTGAGGAAAATTATGGAAAACGGCGCAAGACAAAGCACGCAGAACATCAGACACAGAATACGCCGCCCGCACAAACCGAAACCCCCGCGGCAAGCCACAAGGAGAAACGTAATGGCATACCACATAATACTCGCGTCCGGTTCGCCGCGGCGATATGAAATACTGAAAGCGCATGGCGTGGAGCCGGTCGTGATACCGCCGGACGTCGACGAGAGCCTGCCCGCCGGCATGGACGAGAGCGATCCGGAGGCAGTCGTCTGCTATCTTTCGCGTGTCAAAGCGTATGCGGTCCTTTCGCGGATCACGTCCGGGGAATTCGCCGCACATCCCGAAAGCCTGCCGGACGTCCTGCTCGCCTCCGACACCCTCGTCTATAATGAAGAAATTATCGGCAAGCCCGTGGACGAAGATGACGCGTTCCGCATCCTCGCCTCCTACCGCAATAAAACGCACGAGGTCTGGAGCGGCGTCACGCTGCTGGCCCGAAGCACCGGCGCGGAGGACACCTTTGCCGTCCGCACGCGGCTGACGCTCGGCGACTACGGCGACGATGAGATTCGCGATTATGTCCGCCGCGAAAAGCCCTACGACAAGTCCGGCGCCTACGCCATCCAGTCGAGTTTCGGCAAAAATGTCACGGCGCGCGAGGGCGACTTCGAGAACGTTATCGGCCTCCCGTGGCCCGCCGTCCGCGAACACCTGATGCGGCTGACGAGCTGCGCCATTCCCGACACCGGCCCGAAATACGCGGCCAACTCCCCGCAGGGCTAACGCAAAACGCGCTACCTGTCCGGACTTCCCGGCTGTTTTTTCGGGCGCATGGGGCGCTCAAAATAATGTTGCCGCTTGTCACCGGGCAATTTTACGCGCGGGCATTCACAAAAACATCACCTGATTTTTGAGCGCCCCACCGGGCTATCCGGGGCTCCGCTTCCGCTCCGGCCGCTTTGCGGCTGCTACCGCACCCCTCCTATCCCTTGCGCGTCGCAACACTCACTTCGTTCGCGTTGCTCCCCTGTGCGAGAAAAGCCTACATCCCGCTCCTCCTTCCCACGGCGTCCCCGTTTCTCATACAAACAACAAGCGGCACGAGAAACGGAACCAACACAACCATTCTTTCCGTGCCGTCCCTCCGTACCTCAAAAACAAAAATTTCCCTCTTGCAATTTACCCGAAAAACGCGTACAATAAGAACAGACGTTTTCGGATTACCGCAATCATTACACGCACCGCATTTCAGGAGGCCGGCCATGCAAGACATGCAAGAAACGTTACTCTACATTTTATTCGCGCTTATCGTTATTACCTTTGTTCTCAATATCGTGCAGCTTATCAGCCGCCGGAAGAACAAGGCGGAGAGCGGCGAAGATGCCGACGCAGAGAACGCGCGGGCCGTCGAGGATTCCGTCCGCAAAGTGATGAACGAAATTCTCGAACAATCGTCGCGGGAAAACCGCGCCGTGCGCGAGGAATTAAACGGCAAGATCGACCTGCTGAAAGATTCGCTGATGCGGACGCTCGGTGAGAGCCGCGAAACGCAGCAAAAAGCGCTTTCGGGATTATCCGAAAACAACGTCAAGAGCATGGACGGCATACGCAACAAACTTGACGAGCGGCTCGACAAGATGCAGGCGGATATGCGCAAGTCGCTCGATACGCTGCAGGAATCAAATGAAAAACGGCTCGACGAGATGCGCCGGACGGTCGACGAAAAGCTGGAGAAAACGCTCGAAACGCGGCTGCAAAAATCCTTTGAAACCGTCAGTACCCAACTTGAGAGCGTCAATAAAGGGCTCGGCGAGATGAAGACCGTCGCGGAGTCCGTCGGCTCGCTGAACAAGATACTCTCCGGCTCCAAGACGCGCGGCATACTCGGCGAACTGCAGCTCGGCCAGATCATCGAGGACATGTTGCCGCGCCAACTCTACGACAAGGAAGTCCCGACCGTCCCCGGTTCGCGCGACCGGGTGGAATACGCCATCAAACTTCCCGGCGCGCAGGACGGCCAGTTTGTCTATCTGCCCGTCGACTCGAAATTCCCGCTCGACGATTACTACCGTCTGCTCGACGGCTATGAAAACGGCGACGCGGCGCTGATCGACTCGTCGCGCAAGGCATTGCAGATGCGTATCAAATCCTTCGCGAGTGACGTGAAGCGCAAATACATATCGCCGCCCGAAACCACGAATTTCGCCATTTTGTTCCTGCCGACGGAAGGGCTGTACGCGGAGATCGCCCGCGAACCGGCATTCTTCGACGAACTTCGGCGGGGCGACATTCTCGTCGCGGGCCCGACGACGTTCGCCGCCTTGCTGAATTCGCTGCAGGTCGGCTTCAAGACCCTGCAGATACAAAAGGGCGCGGCCGAGATCGAAACGACCCTCGGCGCCGTCAAAAAGGAATTCGAGAACTTCGAGGGCATTCTCAAAAAAGCCCACACGAAAATCACGCAGGCAGGCGACGATATCGAAAAGCTCGTCGGCGTCCGCACACGCGCGATCAACCGCCGGCTTCGCGACGTGCAGACCTACGACGGAGAGGACGGCCCGGCGCTGCTCGGCATCGACGAGACCGAAATCGCCGAACTCGAAGTTGATGACGCGGAGGACGATCGGTGAATTTTTGCCGTCATTCCGAAATCCAAGCGTAAAGAGATGGCGTGCATGTCCGAGATTACAACGGCACACATCTTATGAAATCTTCGGTCACCCGCGAAAAACGAAGTGACGAAGCAATCCAGGAAAAAGGCAAATGACTGGGTTGCTTTGCGCCTTTGGTGCTCAAACTCGCTATGATAATGGCGCTTTTACCGGAGGCAACTAACCGGAATTTCCGGATAGTTCAATCGGCCGCATCGTCTTCATTGTGCTATGATATACAGGGAGATGAAGCGCATCGCAAGGAGGTGTGATTATGGTTTATCGACAAATTATGAGTGCGGATGCGCTGTCAGATGTGATAGCAATGCCGCAGATATTCAAGAACAAGCGTGTAGAAGTTATTATACGGGAAGCGCCCGAAACCGTGCCCGCTCCCAAAATCGACATGGCGAACATCGGACGCATGATGGATGGCTCAATTACGCAGTCGCTCATTGGCATTGTGCCGGATAGAGGCAAATCGCTTGATGATTACAGAGCGGAAAGGCTCTTGAAATATGAATGTGTTGATTGACACGAATGTCATTTTGGATGTTCTGCTTAAACGGGAACCATTTGTGGAACAGTCGTCAAAGGTGGTATTTCTCTCAGAGAAAGCCGTGATTGACGGCTATGTTTCCGCATCTACTGCAACCGATATTTTTTATATTGTCCGCAAGGAATTTCAGGATAAGGATAAAGCGTATGAAGCTGTGGGGAAACTGTTTCAGGCGGTCAAGGTTGCGGCTATTGACGGCGAAACGATTGACAGCGCGCTAGAATTGCGATGGGATGATTTTGAGGATTGTGTCCAATCTGTGGCGGCGAGTAGGCTTGACGCAAAGTATATTGTCACACGCGACATGAGCGGTTTTAATGACAGCGAAATTACGCCTGTTA
>JAISEX010000198.1 GCA_031263875.1 Eubacteriales Family XIII. Incertae Sedis bacterium
TCGAAAACAAAGTGCATTATGCGGTCACTCACCATCAATGCGCCTGCGATTTTTTCACTGTGAAAAATGTGAAATTGCGCGAGGATTTCATGAAATTCATTTCGGAACGAATGGAAATCGCCTGCGTTGAGCCGTGCATATTTATAAAATGGCTCGAAGATACTGATACCCCGAAATTTTTACCCGACACTATGAAAGCAATACCTGAACATAATCTGATAGATATTTTCACAACGGAATATGACGAAGCATATTATCGTGTTGAAAGAACCGGGACGTTAAAATAGTACAATGAAATATTTTCACGGAAACGACGGAGAGAATTCCACATGGTGATTGAAGAATATAACGAGAATTGGGTGAAAGATTTCGGGCAAATAAAAGAAGTTCTTGAAACGAATTTGACTCACATAATCGCGATCGAGCACGTGGGAAGCACCGCCATTATCGGCATGTGCGCGAAACCGATTATAGATATCGACCTTGTAATTGATAATAACACTTACTTTGAGCAAACGAGAACGGAGCTTGAAGCGCTCGGCTATTCGCACGAAGGTGACTTGGGAATTGCCGGCCGAGAGGCATTTGAAAGAAACAACGTGAAAAATGAAGTTTTAGATAAAATAAATCATCACCTCTATGTATGCGCGAAAGATAACGAGGAATTAAAACGGCACATAGTATTTCGGGACTACTTGAATGCTCACTATGAAGCCCTGACGGAATACCGCGATATAAAAAAGTCGATCGTTGAAAAGTACGGGAACGACGACAGAGGAAAATATGTTTCGGTAAAAGAGGCCGAATATGGCTGGTTTTTTGAGAGAATAATAAAAGAAGCGGAACGGGAGTTTGCCGTTTCTGGTAATTGGGATTAAGCGTTTTGCGTAAGGGGAACCGCTTTCGCGTTGTGTTCGGTTTTTGCGTAATCGGAACCGCGCAGCGTGCGTGATATGAAGTTGCGTTTTTGTGTAATTGGAGCCGCGTTGATCGTGTAATCGGAACCGCGCAGCGTGCGTGATCGGTGATAAACCGCTCGTGTTTTGCGTAATCGGAACCGCGCAGCGTGCGTGATATGAGTTGCGTTTTGGTGTAATGGGAGCCGCGTTGATCATGTAATCGGAACCGCGAGTTTTCGTGTAATGGGAATTTGATGTTTTCGTAACGAGGATTTGATTCCGCCATTTCCATATTTATCCATATTGCACATCAAAGAAAACATGCTCTTGGTTTCGGCGCTGACGCACACGTAATGGCAAACTGATAGCAAGTGATACGAACTGATAGCACCTAATAAAAGATGATAAACGTGAGAGGAACAGGCGGAAATCACCTTTACCCAAAACACGTATCCAGCGAAAACGAAGTTTCGGTTTCGGCATCCATTACCGCGCAGAGCAGCAGGATCGCCATGATGGTTTTTTGATCCTCGATCTCGCCGCGCAGCGCCATGCCGCGCAGTTCGTCAACGCTCATCAGCGAAACGTCGATGGCCTCACCCTCGTCGAAATCCGTTTCGCCCGGCGTCAGTCCGGTGGCGAGATAGAAATGCAGGACTTCCGTGCTGTAACCGATGGAGGAATACGCGTCCGTCAGCCATCTGATATCCCGCGCGGAAAAGCCCGTTTCCTCCCTCAGTTCGCGCAGCGCCGCTTCCCGCGGATCCTCTCCGGCTTCGAGCTTGCCTGCGGGTATTTCGAGCACGACTTTCTCCGCCGCCTTCCGGTATTGGCTCACGAGCGGCACCATGCCGTCATCGGTACGCGCGACGATCACGACGCCGCCGTTATGCTCCACGATCTCGCGCGCGGATTCGCGCCCGCCCTTCGTCATTACGATATCGCGGCGCAGGTTTATTATCTTCCCCGTGTAAAGCATTTCACTTGACAGCGTTTTTTCTTCATATGTCATAATGGCTCCGTTTACTTCGTCATCGTTTTCGATTTGGCGATCGCGGCGTCCATCGCTTTGCCGACGGTTTCGATAAAGCCCTCGTCCTCGAGGACGTGCACGGCTTCGATCGTCGTGCCGCCGGGACTGCAGACGTTAACGCGCAACTGTTCGATGCTGACGTCCGTATTAGCGAGCACCATCTCGGCCGCCCCGAGCGTCGCCTGAGCCGCGAACAGCCGCGCGGATCCCGCGTCCAGCCCGTGGCGCGCGCCGCATTCCGCGAGCGCCTGCATATACATATACGCGTAGGCGGGGCTGCTGCCGCTGACGCCCGTCACGGCATCCATCAGGTTTTCACCCGTGCGGGCCGCTTTGCCAAAACTCTCAAAGACGCTTTTCACCGCCGCGAAATCGTCATCTGTAACGGCTTCGCTGGCGGCGAGCGCGGTCATTCCCGCGCCGACCATCGCCGGCGTGTTCGGCATGGCGCGCAGTATCTTCGCGTTCGTTCTGAGCGCCGCTTCAAGATACGAAATGCTGATGCCCGCCGCAATGGACACGACGATCTTATCCGCGCCGCCGGCGTTATTTTTCAGCGCGGCCGCGAGTTCCGGCATAAAATCGTCGAACATATTCGGCTTTAACGCGATAAGGATTATGTCCGCGCAGCTCACCATATCGGCAAGACTGTCCGTCGGGATCGCTCCGGTTTCGCGTTCGATCTGCCGCGCCTTTTCCTCGAAATGCTCGTGAAAATAGACCGGCTCAGCGGCCGCTTTTGCATAGCCTCTTATAATCGCGCCGCCCATATTGCCGGCGCCCACAACACCCAGTATCATCGTTTCCTCGTTTCTGTTACGTATCTTTTACTCATATAACCTATCTCCGACAAAGAGATATGCATTGTTTCCTTCCGCCTTGAGAACGAGCCGACGGCGATGCGTAGCAGCGCCCAAGGGGAGTTTGAGGGGAAGGCACTTCCCCTCATTGGAGAGGCGAGCGTAAGCGAGCTTCGGATCACCGCTCCGGGGGTGACAGGACGGAGGAGCCGCAGGCGACGCAGTCCGCCGAGAGGGGGCAGAGCCCCCTACGGGGAGCGAGGCGAAGCCGAGCGACGCGCAAGGGATTGAAGCGGTATACTTTTTTGCCGCAGGCAAAAAAGATACAAGCGGAAAGCCCGGTGGGGCTGGGCCGCCATAACTCTCGATCAGGTGCATTCCATTATTTTCCATAACGCAAAACCCCAATCAGGCCCCGCTGCGGGACAGTCCCATGCGCCCAAATAAACACTCTTTTCCCGAAACTCCGCCGCGCACGCAGCTCACCGGGGCCGCCCTTCCGCGCCCTCGTTCGTCACGATCGTGCCGGCCTCGCGGCCCGCGGCGATATCCGTCAGGATGCCGGGGGTCTTGCCGTTGAGAAGCAGCATCGGCGTGCCGAACTCGGCGATCGTCTTCGCCGCCTCGATCTTGCTCGCCATGCCGCCCGTGCCGTAACTGCTCGCGCCGCCGGTGACCACGCTTTTTTCAAGGGCGTCGATGTCGTGGACCTCGGCTATCAGCTTCGCGTCCGCGTTGTCCTTCGGCGGCTTGTCGAAGATGCCGTCGATGTCGCTCATCAGCACGAGCAGATCGGCGTTCCAGAGATTCGCCGTATGCGCCGCGAGCGAATCGTTATCGCCGAGGCTGATTTCCTCGACGCTGACGGAATCGTTCTCGTTGATGATCGGCACGCAGCCCTCGTCGAGCAAGGTGAACAGCGTGTTCCGGATATGGAGACGGCTGTTCGCGTCGGTGAAGTTGTCGCGCGTCAGGAGTATCTGGCCGACGATCTTGCCGTGCCGTGCGAAACATTTTTTGTACGCAAGCATCAGTTCCACCTGGCCGACCGCGCAGAGCGCCTGCTTGTAATTCATGTCGCCGCGCCTGCTGAGCAAACCGGCCGCCGTCGCGCCGCTGATCCCCGCGCCCGACGAAACGATCAGTATCTGCTTGCCGGCCGCTGTCAACTCCGCGACTTGACTCGTTATATCCGCGATGATCCCGCTGTCAAGTTTTCCGCTTTCGTCCGCGAGGACGTTGCTGCCTATTTTCAGCACGATCTTTCTGCTGCTTCTCACGGTGTCGTTTATCTTACTCATACCTTCAGCTCCGCCTTTTTACGCGAACCGCGTCCCGCCTTGACGATGACGGGCCGTATCTGCGCCGCGAATTCTTCGACCTGCATCGCGCTCAGCCCCGTGTAGAGCGACGGATCGAGCAGCGTTTTCATATCGCTTGCCGAAAGCTCGAAGTCGGGATCGGCCGCTATCCGGTCTAATAAATCGTTCGGCTTGCCATAGCGCTTCACCTGCTCGGCGGCAGCCATCGAATGGACGCGGATTTTCTCGTGGAGTTTCTGCCGGTCGCCGCCGTTCTTGACGCCCGCCATAATGATGTTCTCCGTCGCCATAAACGGAAGTTCCGCGTCGATATGGACGCGTATCACGCTTTTGTTCACGACGAGTCCCGCCGCGATATTCCGCATAATGTCGAGTATCGCGTCGGCCGCGAGGAAGGCTTCGGGCAGCGCGATGCGCTTTGCCGCGCTGTCGTCGAGCGTGCGTTCGAGCCATTGCGCCGCCGCGGTCATCGGCGGTATCTGCGCGAATCCGAGAATGCACCGCGCGAGCGCGCAGACCCTCTCGCTGCGCATCGGATTGCGTTTATACGCCATCGCCGAGGAGCCGATCTGATCCTTTTCAAACGGTTCTTCGACCTCTTTCAGATGCTGCAGGAGCCGGAGATCCGTCGCCGCTTTCGAGGCCGATTGCGCGATGCCGGACAGCACGGACATGACCTTGCTGTCGAATTTGCGCGTGTAGGTCTGGCCAGAAACCGCGACCGCTTCCTTAAATCCGAGCTTCTTCACGACGAGCTGTTCGAGACGCTTCACCTTGCGCGCGTCCCCGTCGAGGAGTTCGAGGAAACTCGCCTGCGTGCCCGTCGTTCCCTTGACGCCAAGCAGCGGGAGCCCGTCCGCGAGAAAGGCGACGTCGAGAAGATCGTAATAGAAGTCCTGCATCCACAGCGACGCGCGTTTGCCGACGGTCGTGAGCTGCGCCGGCTGAAAATGCGTAAAGCCGAGCGTCGCTTCGTTCTTATATTTCAGCGCGAATTTCATCAGGTCGGCGATCAGCCACGCGAGCTTTTGTTTCAGCAGCAGCAGGCCGTCTTTCATCTGAATGATGTCCGTATTATCGCCCACATACGCGCTCGTCGCGCCGAG
This sequence comes from Eubacteriales Family XIII. Incertae Sedis bacterium, assembly GCA_031263875.1. Taxonomy (GTDB): domain Bacteria; phylum Bacillota; class Clostridia; order Peptostreptococcales; family Anaerovoracaceae; genus JAITEX01. The sequence continues at coordinate 5,161 of JAISEX010000198.1, forward strand.
GTGGATAATGGGCGCGGCCGTCTTCGCCTGCAAGCCATACGCGTGCACGTGCGCCATCACGTCGTGCCGCACCTTGCGTTCACGCGCCTCTGCCGCCGCGTAATTGACCGTATCGCGGTACTCCTTCAGCTCGTCTATCTGCTGTGCGGTAATGGGCAAGCCCAGCTCGCGCTCCGCTTCGGCCAAAGCGATCCAGAGCGTTCGCCACGTCCTGAATTTCACCTCCGGCGAGAATATATGTGACATCTCCCCGCTCGCGTATCTCTGCGTGAGCGGGTTCGTAAATTCCGCGTACCTGCTGCGATCCTGCGCCATATCGACCTCCGTTGACTCGTTCTATAATGTAGATGATTCGCATGTAAACGAAAGGAAACCGGGCCGCGTTATCGGAAACGGACGAATTTCCCTTTGTCTACCTTCCTTATTATATCGTATAATAGAGAGATGGACACCGATAAGATCAATACACATAAAACTTCATACCTTTTGAAGCGCTTCGTCCCGTACTTCCGGAAGTATAAGGGGACGCTCGCGCTCGACCTGTTCTGCGCCACGCTCACCACGCTCTGCGACATCGTGCTGCCGGTGCTCGTCCGTTACCTGACGGATCTCGCGACGAACGACCTCGCGGGGCTTACGGTCCGGGCGATCCTCGTCTGCGGCGGCATCTATCTCGCGCTGCGTATTATCGACATGGCGGCGAATTATTATATGGCCTATGTGGGCCACGTGATGGGCGCGCGCATCGAAACGGATATGCGCACCGACCTGTTCGCCCATATGCAGGAGCTGTCGTATTCCTATTACAGCAACACGAAGATCGGCCAGTTGATGAGCCGGATAACGACGGACCTCTTCGACGTGACGGAATTCGCGCACCACTGCCCTGAGGAATATTACATCGCCGCGATAAAAATCTCGGCGGCGTTCGCCATCCTCTGCACCGTCAACGTGCCGCTGACCATCATCATCTTCGCGATAATCCCGCTGATGGTCTGGTGCAGCATGAAGTTTAAGAACCGCATGCGCACGGCGTTCAAAAAGTCGCGTAATCAACTCGGCGAGATAAACTCACAGGTCGAGGACAGCCTGCTCGGTGTGCGCGTCGTGAAGTCGTTCGCGAACGAGGACGTCGAGAAGGAGAAGTTCGACGAGGGTAATATGAGCTTCCTCGACGTGAAGCGCGAAACGTACAAGAGCATGGCGGCCTTTCAGAGCACCACGCGTATCTTCGACGGCATTATGTATATCGCCGTCGTCGTGTGCGGCGCGTTCTTTATGAAATACGGCAAGATAAACACGGGTGATTTTATCGCCTACCTGCTCTACGTCGTGATACTGCTCGCGTCCGTGCGGCGGCTCGTGGAATTTACCGAGCAGTTCCAGCGCGGCATGACGGGCATCGAGCGGTTTATCGAGGTGATGGACGAGCCCGTGGACATAGACGACAAACCCGACGCCACGGAGCTGACGGAGGTGCGCGGCGAAATAAAATTCGAGGCGGCTTCCTTCCGTTACGGCGACGCGGACGAGGACGTCCTGACGGATATCGACCTGCATATACGGCCGGGCGAAACCGTCGCTCTGGTCGGCCCGTCCGGTTCCGGCAAAACCACGCTCTGTAATCTCATTCCGCGGTTCTACGATGTCACTTCCGGCGCGGTCACGATAGACGGGAACGACGTCCGCGACGTCACGACGCAGTCGCTGCGCTCGCATATCGGCATGGTTCAGCAGGACGTGTACCTGTTCTCCGGCACGATACGCGATAATATCGAATACGGCAGGCCCGGCGCCACCGACGAGGAAGTCGAATACGCGGCGAAGCTCGCGGGCGCGCACCTGTTTATCTCGGAACTGCCGGGCGGTTACAACACCTATGTCGGGGAACGCGGCGTCAAACTTTCGGGCGGGCAGAAACAGCGCATCAGCATTGCGCGCGTCTTTTTGAAGAACCCGCCGATACTCATTCTCGACGAGGCCACGTCCGCCCTCGATAACGAAAGCGAACGCATCGTGCAGGAATCGCTTTCCACGCTCGCGAAGGGCCGCACGACGCTGACGATAGCCCACCGCCTGACGACCATTAAAAACGCGAAGATCATTCTCGTGCTGACGGATAACGGCATCGAGGAACACGGCAGCCATGACGAGCTTATCGCCGCCGGCGGTCTGTATTCAAAACTCTACCGCCTGTATTCGGACGAGCGAAGCGGCTATACGGTGGGCGATTAGCGGGAGGGCAATGCCGCTCTTAGATTAAGGACAGCAAGCGTAAACGATTATGGCTTACATTCAACCTGCTTTGCGATCAACCGGTTGGAATAATAGGGGAATAAGCTGATTTCGTTACACCTCTCATGCCCTTCACAAATAAGAGCATGAATATATTATATAATAATGATTCATATCCTCAGCGTAACAGAAACGAGATGAATGATGAACACAGTCAGAGAGATAGCAGCAGCGGCGAAATCGTGCAGTTACGAGCTCGCGGCGCTGCCGGAGAATATCAGGAACGCGGCGCTTTCGCGCATAGCCGAAACGCTCGACGCACATAAGGCGCGTATCTTTGCGGCAAACGAGATCGATTGCGCGGAGGCGGAAACGGCGGGCATCGCCGCGCCCGTTCTCAAACGGCTGCGCTTTGGCGAACAAAAACTCGCGGACGTGATAAGCGGCATTCGCGGTCTCATCTCATTACGCGATCCCATCGGAAAACCGCTGTCAAGAAGACAGCTTGACACGGAACTCGTTCTCGAACAGGTCACCTGCCCTATTGGAGTTATCGGTGTCATTTTTGAATCGCGCCCCGACGCCCTCGTGCAGATCGCGTCGCTGTGCATTAAAAGCGGCAACTGCGCCCTGCTGAAAGGCGGCAGCGAGGCCGCGCACACGAACAAAGCCCTCTTTGACCTTATCTCTGAGGCGGGCGTTTCCGCGGGTATGCCCGAAGGTTTTATCGCGCTTATCACGACGCGCGCGGAAATATCCGAAATGCTGAAATGCCACGAGAGCATCGACCTGATTATCCCGCGCGGCTCGAATGATTTCGTCAGGTATATTATGGATCATTCCGACATACCCGTTATGGGGCACTCGGACGGCATCTGCCATATCTATGTGGATGCGTCTGCCGATATCACAAAGGCCGTGCCTCTCATATGCGACAGCAAGGTCCAGTACGCCGCCGCCTGCAACGCGGTGGAAACCGTGCTCGTGCATGAGGACGCCGCCGAAAAACTGCTGCCGCCGCTCGGAAGCGCGCTGCGCGAAGCGGGCGTTACGATCCGGGGCACGAAGCGCGTCGCGAAGATTATCGCGGACGTCGAGCCGGCGACGGACGAGGATTTCACGACGGAATATCTCGACTTTATCGTTTCGATCAAGACGGTTGCGGATATCGACGAGGCCATCGCGCATATCAACCGGTTCGGCTCGCACCATACGGACTGCATTATCACGGAGGACGCGGCCGCCGCCGAGCGCTTTATGAGCCGCGTGGATTCCGCCGGCGTCTACCGTAACTGCTCCACGCGCTTTGCGGACGGCTACCGCTACGGACTCGGCGCGGAGGTCGGCATCAGCACGGGCAAACTGCACGCGCGCGGCCCCGTCGGTCTGGACGGCCTGCAGACCTACAAATACCGGCTCTCCGGCAGCGGACAAATCGTCGCGGATTACGCCGAAGGCCGCAAGAGTTTTCACTTCAAAGAATTATTATAAAGAGTATGCCATGTCAGGCAATTCACTTGACACGGCATATGTTTCTTTTGTGTCCGCGATCTCATGACACGTTACCTGTAGTAATGGTGATACCAACATCACTAATGCGGGCGCATGGGGCTCCGCCCCACCGGGCTATCCGGGGCTCCG
>JAISEX010000232.1 GCA_031263875.1 Eubacteriales Family XIII. Incertae Sedis bacterium
GGCTTTTCTCGCACAGGGAGCCGGAGCGCAGCGGAGGCGACGCGCAAGGGATAGGAGGGGTGCGGCAGCAGCCGCGAAGCGACCGGAGCGAATAGCGGAGCCCCGGAGAGCCCGGTGGGGCTGTTTCGAGAATCGGAGTAAAATATGGAAATAAATGCAATGAAGTTCTTTAGAAATACCTTTTATAAGCAATCCGCGAAACAGCCCCATGCGCCCCAAACAGGCTTACACCGGGGGTGCCGCTGTGCGGTATTTAAACGAATTTTCGATTATTAAATTCAGACAATCAAGGAATTTGTTCTCTTTCGGGATTCTCCCATAAGCCTTCAGGGATACCCGGGTTATCGCATTGTGCTCGCCCGTCGCCGGTATATTCCAAAGCGGAAAAAAATAAGATTTTTTGTCATATACTCTGCATTGACAGCCCCATATATGGTGTGCAATAATGATACTTACCCCATAGATATTGTTGTTTTCTGAGGAAGGCAATTTCCGGCGCCGGGCCTTGAAAAGCCTGTAAAAACGGGGTTTTTCGCGGTAGGGAAGGGGTGTTTTCCCACCGGCGGTCGCTACGGCGGAGGTATATCGGGCGGCATAAATGGGGAATGATAGGGGCTTTGCGCCATGCGGCGCGAAAAGGATAGGCGGCGGGCGTCTGCTCCGTACGCGGGTATTGAAAGGGAAACAAGGAGAGCGAGCATGTTTGATATGATAGCAAAACGGGACGGGCGGCGCGTTCCTTATGATATTCGGAAGATAGAGGACGCGATCGGGAAGGCGATGGCTGCCGGCGGGCGTCATGACGCGGCGGAGAACGGGGAGCTAGCCGCGGCTGTCGAGGCGCGGCTTGCCGAGCGGTTTGGCGGCGGCGCTCCCGATGTGGAAACGATCCAGGACATGGTGGAATCCGTCCTGATGGACAAGGGTTATCCGATGGTGGCGAAGCGTTACATTCTCTACCGGGCGGACCGGAGCCGCGAGCGCGAGAAGAATACGCGCCTGATGCGCATTTTGGACGAGCTGACGTTTACGGACGCGGCGGGCAGCAATATCAAGCGGGACAACGCGAATATCGACGGCGATACGGCCATGGGCATTATGCTGAAATACGGTTCCGAGAGCGCGAAGGATTATTACGAGAAATACATTCTCACGAAGCAGCAGTCCGAGGCGCACACGAGCGGCGACATCCATATCCACGATTTCGATTTTTACACGCTGACGACCACCTGTTGCCAGATAGACATCAACAAGCTGTTTACGGGCGGGTTTTCCACGGGCCACGGCCATCTGCGGGAGCCGAACAGCATCCACAGTTACGCGGCGCTTGCGTGCATCGCGATCCAATCCAACCAGAACGACCAGCATGGCGGGCAGAGCATTCCCAATTTCGATTACGGCCTCGCGCCGGGCGTGCGAAAGACGTTCAAAAAGCTCTACACGTCCAATTTTATCAAGGCGGTGCGGCTTCTCGCGCCGGAGGTGGGCGCTGCGGACGATGAGCTGAAAGAGGTGTTTTCCGCTATTGAAAAGGACAGCGGTCTGTTCCCCGAACTGGCGATACGGGACGAGTATAAAGATGCGGAAATCGCGGCTTTTACGGAGCTGATCCCCGCGTTCGCCCAGCAGCCGGAAACGCTGCAATCCATCCGGACGTTCGCCTATGAAATGGCGGAGCGGGAAACGGAGAAGGAAGTCCGTCAGGCGATGGAGGCCCTGGTGCATAATTTAAACACGATGCACAGCAGGGCGGGCGCGCAGACGCCGTTTTCCAGCATAAATTACGGCACCGACATCTCGCCGGAGGGACGCATGGTGTCGCGCAACGTGATGCTCGCGACGGAGGCCGGTCTGGGCGGCGGCGAAACGCCGATCTTCCCCATCCATATTTTCAAGGTCAAGGAGGGCGTCAGCTATAACGAGAGCGATCCCAATTACGATCTGTTCAAACTGGCGTGCCGCGTCAGCGCGAAGCGGCTGTTCCCGAATTTCTCCTTTCTCGACGCGCCGTTCAACATCAAATATTACGAGGCGGGCAAGCCGGAAACGGAGGTCGCCTACATGGGGTGCCGCACGAGGGTGCTTGCCAACACCTACGATACCGCGAACGAGATATCCTTCGGGCGCGGCAACTTGAGTTTCACCTCCATCAATCTGCCGCGGATCGCGATCAAGAGCAACGGCAGCGTGGAGTGGTTTTTCGAGGAGCTCGAACGGAAGCTCGATCTGGTGTCAAGTCAATTGCTTGACAGGTACCGGATACAGGCGGCGAAGAAGGTGCGGAATTTCCCGTTCCTGATGGGGCAGGGGATCTGGATCGGTTCCGATAAACTCTCGCTCGACGACGAGGTGGGCGAGATATTGAAACACGGTACGCTGTCGGTCGGGTTTATCGGACTTGCGGAGGCGCTGGTCGCGCTGGTCGGGAGTCATCACGGGGAATCGCCCGAGGCGAAAAATTTGGGCCTTGAGATCGTGGGATTTATGCGGGATTATTTGGACCGCCTCAGCGCGGAGAAGGGTATGAACTTCACCTTGCTCGCGACGCCCGCGGAGGGTTTGGCGGGGCGCTTCGTGCGCATGGACAAAAAGAAATTCGGCGAGCTTGCGGGGATCACCGACCGCGAATATTATACGAATGGTTTTCACGTCCCGGTCTATTTTCCGATCTCGGCGCACGAGAAGATCGGGATCGAGGCGCCGTATCACACGCTGACGAACGCGGGCCATATCACCTACGTCGAGCTGGACGGGAACGCGTCGAATAATATCGAGGCGTTCGAGCAGGTGGTACGCGCGATGAAGGAGGCCGGCATCGGTTACGGCTCCGTGAACCATCCCGTGGACCGCGATCCGGTCTGCGGCTACAACGGGATCATCGACGACGTCTGCCCGGGCTGCGGCCGGCGGGAGGACGCCGGCGCGCTCGGGTTTGAACGCATCCGGCGCATCACGGGCTATCTGGTCGGGACGCTCGAAAGGTTCAACGACGCCAAGAAAGCCGAGGAATCCGACCGTGTCAAGCATAATATTTCGTGATCCGTTATTCGCGGGCAATTTTTTCGAGGGCGCATGGGGCAGTCTTGAAAAGAAGCGGGCGAACCTATTGTTAAAATGTTAGCAATAATGACGTCTTAAAC
>JAISEX010000275.1 GCA_031263875.1 Eubacteriales Family XIII. Incertae Sedis bacterium
GCTATGCCGTACAGCGGATTTGCCTGGCCGAGAAACCCCGCGCGCGGCTCCGCGTACGGCGTGGTCAGGACGATCGGCACGGTTTCCGTCTGCCCGTAAGCCTCCTTGATGCGGATGCCCGTTCGCGCCAAAAACTCATCATAGACGGATTCGTTCAGCGGTTCGCCCGCGGACGTCGCGTATTCGAGCGCCGACAAATCATACTTGCCGAAGTCAGCCGTTATCAGGACGCGGTAGACGGTCGGCGGCGCGCAAAACGACGTGACGCGGTGTTTCGCGAGCATTTTGAGCAACCTGGACGGGACCAGCTTCTCGTGGTCGTAGACGAAGATCGCCGACCGCGTCAGCCATTGGCCGAACAGCTTGCCCCAGATCGCCTTCGCCCAACCCGTATCGGAAAGCGTAAAATGTATGCTGTCCGGGCGGAGGTTGTGCCAATATTTTGCCGTCACGATATGCGCGAGCGGGTAGGCGTGATTATGCACGACCATCTTCGGATAGCCCGTCGTGCCGGACGTGAAGTAGAGCAGCATCATGTCCTCGTTTGCCGTTACGCGCGGCAGCTCGAGCCCATCGAGGTGTTCGGTAACGCCGCTGTCGAATAGCTCCCAGTTATCCGCGAGGCCGTCATTCACGCCGCCGATCCGTATATAACGCTGCACGGAGGGCGATTCCGCGCGCGCGCCGTCCGCGGCCGCCAGCACATGCTCGTCATCCGCCGCCACTATCGCGTTGACGGACGCCGTCTTGTTGCGGTAGACGATATCGTCCGCCGTCAAAAGGTGCGTCGCGGGTATGGCGACCGCCCCTATTTTGATAAGGCCGACGATCGCGAACCAGAACTGCACGCGCCGCTTCAGTATCAGCATCACGCGATCGCCCTTGCCGATCCCCAGGCTCCGGAAATACCGGGCCGCCGCGTCCGAATAGCGCTTCATATCGCCGTAGGTATAGCTGCGCGCCCCGCCGTCGTCACTGTCCCACAGCAGGCACAGACGCTCCGGTTCCTCAGCCGCGACCGCGTCGACGCAGTCAAAGCCGAAATTGAAATTCTCCGGCACCGTTACGCGAAAATTATCGCGAAAGTCCTCGTAAGTCTTGTAATCTTCGTGATCAAAAATTTTCATATCGTTCTCCACCAACTCGCCACCTCTCTTTCCAGCGCCCACTTTACGCAGCGCCGATCCACCCGCGTTTCCGTATTATTAAACCATTAAAGGCACTTTGATTGCAAATCGAATCGCAGGCAAATGTTCTGATTGCGGGCGCGCACCGTATTTTCAACCGCGCTTGATACCGTGGGCGCATGGGGCACTCAAATGATTTTGTCAGTAACTCGTGAAACGATCATGCGCGAGCATTCATGAAAACGGCCGCTTATTTTTGAGTGCCCCACCGGGCTTTCCGGGGCTTCGGCCGCTTCGCGGCTGCTGCGCACCCCTTCAATCCCTTGCGCGGGACACGTGCGAACTTCCCTGACGTCCTATTAAAATAGTCATTATGGGCTGATGCCGCTTCCCATCATCGCCACCACTGCAGACGTTCTCTCAGCAAGTAACGGCACACCGAGCCACAACTCAAGCGGGCCACATCTCATCGCCCGCATTCCGACCCTGCGCCCCGGCAATAACGGTTCAGTGCTACTATTCCGTGACAAGCACGGAATGATGACGATGGCGGGCACGGATGACGGCACGGTGATGAGGCTCACGTCGCGGCTGGTTCTCGCGCAATTTGGTGCTTGTGCGATAAAATAGTTCGCCGTATGAGGATGAATGTGTCGTGGACTTTTCTCGCCTTTCACGCGCAAGGGATTGTAGGGGTGCGCAGCAGCCACGGCGCGAATGTCGCCGCACGGTAAAGCCGAGAGTTAGAAACGGCAGCGGTTCACAATCTGCGCGTTCGCAATAAGCGCCGGGGCCGGAGCAAAGCGGAGCCCCGAAAAGCCTGGTGGGGCCCCGCCCCATGCGCCCACATCACATCAAAATGTGCCGCAATAACGCATATGCAAAATTATTGAAAACGATATTGATGTTAGATGTTATCGGATGCGCGTATTACCGGCTCACTGCCCCGCGCTTGAACTCTCCGCAAGCTCAGGCTTCGTCCCGATCGGGAGCTGCGCCAAAATGACCGCCGCGAACATCAGAACGCAGCCGAGGATTTCGCGCCCCGACATTTTCTCGCCGAGAATGATCATGCCGCCGATAACGCTGAACACCGATTCGAGGCTCATAATGATGGCCGCTTCCGAGGGGTTCGCGTATTTCTGCCCCACGGCCTGCAGCGTAAACCCGATGCCCGTGGACGCGATGCCGGCGTAGAGTATCGAAACGAGCACGTCGCTCACCGCCGCGAGCGTCAGCGGCGCGGGATTGAAGAAGCCATCGAAAAACGGCGCGCAGATAAAGGCGGCTGCCCCCGCAAAGAGAAATTGCAGGGCGCAGAGCTTCAGCACGTCGGATTGGTTGAATTCCCGCACGAAATGGTCGATAGCGTATACGTGCGTCGCCCAGCCGAGCGATCCGATCAGCACGATAAGATCGCCGGGCGCTATCTGCATATCGTTTGTCACGCAGAGGAAATAAAGGCCGCCCGCCGCGATCAGCACGCTGACCCACGTGTTCCAATGCGTCTTGCGTTTGAGGATAATGCCGAGGATCGGCACGAGTACGATGTAGAGCGCGGTCAGAAATCCCGACTTGGACGCCGTCGTCGTCACCATCCCGACCTGCTGAAAATTGCCGGCGAAAAACAGGATGCCGCCGCAGAGCGCGCCCGCCTTTATCAGCCGCATACGCGAAGCGGCCGGCGGAGCGTCCGGTTTCGTCTGCGGCGTTTTTTCGCCCGCATCAGGAAGCGGCGTTCCCGCAACCCCGCCGGAAAGCTGCCGGCGCGACCGGATCTTACCCACGACCTGCGTCAGCGCGATAATAAAAAACAGCGTCAGCGCCCCGAGCAGCATACGCGCGCCCGAAAAAAAGAACGGCCCGACGCTCTCCATGCCCGCCCGCTGCGCGACAAAGCCCATGCCCCAAACAAACGCGGTAAAGGTCAGTATGCTTGTGGACAACGCCACATTACGTGTTTTCGTGTTTTTCTGCTGCGTCATTATTTCTATCTCTCGCCAACCAGGACTTCATACGGTCAAACGATTCGTCGCTGATAATATGCTCGATGCGGCAAGCATCCTCGGTCGCCGTTTCGCGGTTCACGCCAAGCGCCCTCTCGAGATAGTCGGCAATAAAAACGTGCCGTTCGTATATTGCGGAGGCGGTCTTATTCCCCTGCTTCGTCAGAGTGATGATCCCGTCTTCGTCTATTTTAATAAAGCCCTCGCGCTTGAGTATCCCCATAGCGCGGCTTACGCTCGGCTTCGAATAACCGAGCTCGTTCGCAATATCGATCGAACGCACGCTGCCCGTGCGCTCCTCGAGTATCAATATCGTCTCCAGATAATTTTCACCTGACTCGTATATCTTCATAATATAATTATTGTAGCACACAATCGCCCCTGCGTGTGTAAACTGCCGTGCCGAAATTTTCGCCAGCGGGAAATGGCGCGAGGACACGTCATTGTCATTGCGGACAGCGAGCGAGGCGAGCGTGATCCGCAATCCCCCAGATCAAGATATCCTTTTGGGCGCATGGGGCTGTCCTCGCGGGTTATCTATAAAAACATCGCAAAACCTTCCGTCGCATTATTTTCCACATTTTTCCCCAATCTTCAAGACAGCCCCACCGGGCTATCCGGGGCAATTCCGCTTATGCTATCGCTGTCATTCCGGGCTTGCCCCGGAATCCCCCAGACCGGAGTATCTATGCAAATGCTTTTTTCGCGGAATTTCCACTCCTATCCCTTGGCAGAGGTACAGGAGCTTCAGCTCCGTTGTACCTCGCACATCGAGGAGCGCAGGGCTTTAGCCCGTGGCGCTCTACCGTGCGCGGGACATGCGCGCCATTCCCCCGCCGTCCCGCACTATCAATCATTACAGTCGCAAGCCGCTCTCAACATGCGAGAAAAGCCTACGACACGCCCCTCCTTCCTCCGGCGTCCTCCTTCCTCGCACAAACGCCCTTAAAAGCGGGCAGGCAGGACATTACACAAGCGTCCTTCCCCCGCCGTCCCCGCTCTCAACATGCGAGAAACGCCCACGTCACGCCCCTCCTTCCTCCGGCGTCCCCACCTCTCACATAACCCAAAACCTCGCGCGGGCGAAAGCCCAACGCAAACCCCCTCTCCCCGCCGTCCGCCTCTTATTCCCCACCCTTATAAAACATCAAAACCCTCTGCCTGCGGTCCCATTATCTCAGCCGGGTACAACTTATCCAACCGGCGCATCGCCGCGGCTTTACGCTCCGGCGTGGCATCGGTGTAGACGTCCAGCGTCATCTTCACGCTCGAATGCCCCAAAAGCCGGCTCAACGTCGTTATATCTATGCCCGTTTCAATACACCGCGTGGCGAAAGTATGCCGCAAATCGTGAAAACGTATCGACCCGAGTCCCGCCTTTTTCACGAGCCGCCCGAAACGGTATCTCAACGCCCGCGGTTCCGCAAAACTGCCCTTGCAGGTGATGACGTACTCATCGTCCGGACGCTCCGCTCTCTGCGCTTCCAGCCGCCGCTTCAGCGAGGGCGCCAGCGGAATACTCCGGCGGGAATACACACTTTTCGGCGCGCCGAAGACAAGTTTCGTTTTTCGCCCGCCTTCTCCTACCGCGATCCGCTGCAGCGTACTGGTGACCTGGATCATGCCCGCGTCAAAATCAACGGCGTCCCACCGCAGCGCGCATATCTCTCCAATGCGCATACCGGTGTAGAGCGCGATAGGTACGGCAAGCCCAAACTTGTCGCGCGCCGCGGCCTTTTCCAGCTTCCGCTGCTCCGGCAAACGCAGCGCCGCGACCGGGACCGTATCTTTCTGCGGAAAACTTACGCCGTTACAGGGGTTGATAAACGCCATACCGTCCGTCGCCGCTTTCATGATCCGATTAAACAGCCCGAGGACATTACGGGCCGAATTGACCGATATTTTCGTTTTGAAAAGAGCGTCCGCATAGACCCGAACGTCATCACGGGTAAGACTATCAAGCGCGTATGGGCCGAAAGCGGGGAGCAGATGCGTTCGCATAAGACCCGTGTAAAACGCGAGCGTTGAAGGTTTGAGCGGATTGACAGCAGAAGTGGCCACCGCATTCAGCCATATCTCCGCGAACTCCGCAAACGTGCCCCGAAAGCCGTCGATCTCGTCCTGCTGCCCGGGGCCGAGATGTTTGAAAGTCAAGACGCTTTCCCTTACCTCGCCGTATCTATCCCCGTAAATATACCCGTAGATCAGCTTGCCGTTTTTCTTCTTATCTTTAACATACCGGCCCTCCCAACGCCCGTCTTTGCGCTTGTAGATATTCTCGCCTCTTTTCGCCATAGAATCCCTCCTGGTTTTCTTGCCACGCCATACAAACCGCGCCAAAGCCCGGAACAAAAATACAAATGAATACTACACATCGCATCTTGTGCAATATAAACGTGACCCGTTCACGATGAATTTTCACCGCGGATTAATTTTTTGGGGATTATGGTTTATTTCGGAATGCATTTTCCCGGTATACCGGATACGCGGAAAAACACATAAAAAAGAGCCCATGTTTCAGAATATACGACATAAACTCTTTTTCGTTCTCCCATTATACCTTATTATCAAGCGGAGAGCCAGCTTGATTTTTTCACGGCGGATTTCATTCTCTATGTCCGGCTTTTTAATTGCCGCCCCGCTCTATTCACGGGCATCCGGTTTGGGCGCATGGGGCTGTTTCGTGCTTACTTATAAAAGATATTTTTGAAAGCCTTCGCTACATAGGATTCTATATTTTTCCTTGTTATCAAAACAGCCCCACCGGGCTTTCCGGGGCTCCGCTTCGCTTCGGCCGCTTCGCGGCTGCTACCGCACCCCTCCTATCCCTTGCGCGTCGCTCGGCTGACGCCTCGCTCCCCTGTGCGAGAAAAGTATACAACACGCTCGTTCTCACTACGGCGAATTAGTTTCTCACATAACCAGCAACCAATGCGAGAGAAAACCCGACGTGCGCCCCATTCCCCTGCCGTCGTCCTTCCCCCATTAAAAAACAATACTAAATTTCAAAAAACACCCTTCAAACTATTGACAAGGACCATATCTTGGTATATCATTATCATAAAAAGGAATA
>JAISEX010000303.1 GCA_031263875.1 Eubacteriales Family XIII. Incertae Sedis bacterium
AAGGACACGCCGCCCAGCGGAAGTATTCCTATGGAAGCGGAGGGATTGCGCCTCATGGCTTCGTCCAGCGCCTCCTGGACGGACGCGAAACGTTTGTAGCCCAGCGCTTCCAAATCGAGGTCCGACAGACCGTCTGTAACCACGAAAACGTCAGCCCTATCCCTCACGCGGCAATTGCAGGACGCTATCACGGCCGCCACCAGGTCCGCGTCATAGTCATCCAGCGGATGCGCGCGAAGCCTGGCATGAACTTCTTCAAGCGGCATCGAAAGCCATTCCCTGAGCCGCGGGTGGTTTGTGGCGAGCCCTTCGGGGCAGGGGGCCGCGAAAATGATCGTCCCGCCCTCCTTAACCGCGAAATATGAGCTTATCGCGCCCTTTCCGGCCTGCCACCAATCGATGTCCGCCGGATAAGAACTGGCGACGACTATATCGGCTTTCGCGGGAATGCTCACCTTGAAGGATTCCTCGGCCATATCGACTCCGGTTCTATGGGCTTTGACAAAGTCGCCGGCGAATATGCCGCATATATCCCCGGCGCGGTTCTTCACTACGTTCAGGATGAACGCGAGCCCCACTTTCGTCGCGACTTCTTCCATCCCCTCGCGGCTCGGATTGCCGTCTTTCATTCCCAGAGGGATGTCAGGACAGAACGCCGACGCTATATGAGTGGCCGTCGTCGTGGCGAAACCGCAAACGCCCGGCTGCACGATCATTGCCCCTCCAGCGTAACCCGCCGCGCCGTGGGGGACGATATTGCCAAACCCGAAGAGAAAGTCCGCTTCCAAAACGCGCCTGTTTATATATACCGGCACCGGATATTCTCCGGCCATCGCGGTTCCGATGCCGACCAGGTCCTCAACGGCCGCGGCGTCGTGCTGATATACCTTAAAGCGCCTTGTAATCTCATATCCTAGTTTAGCCTCTATTTCTCCGTCCGTCATTATCCTGTGGGTACCAGGCGCGGTGAGGAAACTCATGCTGTCGTCGGGGACGCCATGCCGACGCAGATAGTCGACGACGACCGGCATTATTTCGGCAAGCGGGGTGCTTCTGGTGGCGTCTTCCACCAGGAATAAAATATCGCGTTTCCCCTTCGTCAGTTCCGCCAGCGGCAGAGAACCGATGGGGTCGTCCAGGGCTCGCGTCACGGCCTCCGCCAGGTTCGGAAGCGGAGGGATGTTCTTCATCTCTCCGGTGAATATAACGGAATTTTCCGGCGCGTCGAAAAATATTTCAGCGCTTCCGTAAGGGATTCGGTAACGCATGGCTCACTCTCCTCGCTCTCTTCGGCTCCGTCACGGACATGAAGGCCATTCCAGAACGTCCAGCTCCCTGGGGGAACGCAGTACCGTCACGCCGGGAAAGCGCCCCATTTCCTCCAGGCGCAGCAGGTCGACCGGGCGGGGATGGATTGGAATGCGCCTACCGGACGGGGTGACGGACATGATTTCGCTCTCCGCGTCGGTGGGGAGCACAAATATGGGCACACGGCTCTTGCCGGCCTGCGCGAAAAAGTTCGACGCCAGAGAATCGGCTATGCCAAGAGCGCATTTAGCGATCGTGTTGGATGTGGCTGGGGCTATGACCAGCGCCTCATAATGGCCGCCAGCGAAAAACACCAGGCCGGACGAACTGAAATCGTTCTCGCGGAATACCCTCAACCCCAACCCTTCCACTCTTTCGATCTGACGATACCGCCTCGCGACTTCCAGCCCGGCCCTCGTAAAATAAATATCGGCCGACACACCGGCCGAGGCCAGAAAATCGCACGTCTCGGCCATAAAATGTCCCGCTCCCGTGATGACCCAGCATATTTTCCCGAATTTTTTCATGACGCGGCTTTAT
The DNA here is from genome assembly GCA_031263875.1 of Eubacteriales Family XIII. Incertae Sedis bacterium. GTDB lineage: Bacteria > Bacillota > Clostridia > Peptostreptococcales > Anaerovoracaceae > JAITEX01. Next base: position 1,849 of record JAISEX010000303.1, read on the forward strand.
CGGCCATTACGGCAGGCTGTCCAGCCACGCTTCCAGCGACGACGCGCGGACCCGCGGCGAAGCGCCTGATTTAGCCCCAAGTTCGCGCCTCATATCCCCCAGTGTTCCGCATCGCTCCGCATAGGCGTTGTGAGCGTGGATGCTCTCGAAATTTTCCTGCCGGGCCATGATGAACGCGTCGTCCGGCAGGGACGTCAGATTTTCGGCAACGCCCCTTACCATCTCCCTGACGACATCCTCTACGAATCGGGGGCGGCTGTGTCCCTTGCGGACGACATGAAGCTCGTCCGGCCTCTTGAGCAGTTCATATATCTCAGAGCTCATGGAGTTCTCGACAATCCGTACCAGTTCCTCGGCCCTGATCTGGGTCTCGGCCCCAACTATGAGAGTGCCTCTGCCCCGTTGGTTGTGGGACGCGAGCGGCACTATCCCGATTATCTCCTCGGCCTGGGCGCGGCTGTAACCTGCCTCGGCGAGCGCGTCAAGAGCGTATCCGGCCACCATCTCCCTCGCGCATGGGCAGACGGTAAGGCCCATTACCTCCACTCCGATCGCCCTTCGGGTCGCGTTCCCATCGCTGACCGCTATGCCGATGAAGGTATACAGGTCCTCGACCTCGGAACCGGAGACAGGGGCCCGGCGCGCCGTGGGGAACTGCGCCCTTATCCGCACCTCGGCCCGCGCGGTACCCTGCGTCCGGGCTATCGTGACCGCCATTTTTTCCGCCAGCGTCTCGATGTCCGGGGACGTGCCGGACGACATGACGCTGGCGATATCCTCTATGTTCTCTATGAAACGCGACATATGAACGCCTGACCGCTCCGCCGTGAGATGGGCAAACATATCCATCTCCGCGAAGAACATCGAATACTTGGCGCGGCCGCCGTGAGGCGCGCCTTCAAGCCTCAATACGCGCCGCAGCCCTGTCACCCCTACGCGCGAAAGCTCGACGCGGGTCGACGGCTCGC
>JAISEX010000308.1 GCA_031263875.1 Eubacteriales Family XIII. Incertae Sedis bacterium
GTCGCGGCAACCGTGCATTGTTCGATATCGCCCTCGGCGGTTGCAATCACTCCGCCGTAGCCGAAATCAACGATAATATCAAGCGCCACCGGAATGTAGTCAATGCCCGGCGTGCCGGAGGTATTTTCAAATTTCAGCGTTGGGTAGTCGTTGCCCTCGACGTACTCCCACGGCGCGTCCGCGCCGCGCCTGCCGTTGTTCAGCAGTACCGCCATTTGGGCGGTTTTGAAATCGTCGGGGGTTTTACCGTGGATGACGCTTTTTACGCGGAAAGTGCCGAATTTTTTTCCGTTATCGTCCGCGTCACCGTTTAAGTCGCCTTGTGAAAACAAAATTGTGGGAACGTCGTTACGGTAATAGATATTGGAGAAAATGGCGGCGGCATGATAATCGAGATAATTCGTAGACCCGGTTGATGAGATATACCCTACGGCTCCGGGACCTGTGTTGTTAGGATTGTAGTTGTTCAGCTCATAAGCGCGTGAGATGTCGCCAAAATTGAATACGTTGGTGATTTCATAGACCCCTTCATATTCCGCCCAACTTATTATTGAGTCATGTCTGCCGCCGAATAGTCCGCCAAGTCCGCTACTCCCTGTTAGTGTCACGGTATTTGTGAGTTTAATCTCTCCGGCGTTATAGCAGTCCGAAACGACAAGCAGTTCTCGGGACGCCGGAATTGTTGCCGGAAGGCAAAACAAGGCGCCGGCTTGACTATTGGCCCAGATAGCGCCGAGGTTCACACAATAGCGCATCTCGCCCAAGAAGGCGCCGCATATGCCGCCCATTTGAGCGCCGCCGCCTTTTTCAGTGTTATAAGTAGCGCTACTGGCATTGACAGTGGTATCTATATCCGCTTTATTGACGCAGTAAAGAATCTTGCCCGGCACGACCTCACCGTCAATCGTCTTGTTTCCGCTCCACGCCGCGATTCCGCCCGTGAAATTGGAGTTGAGGCGTCCCGCTTTGATGTTTCCGTCAACAGTTACGCGCTCAATCGTGCCGTAATTTTTGACCGCCACGCCCCCAATGCAGCTATATCCTTGAAATTGGACATCAAGGTTGAGATTTCTGACGATGCCGTTTGTATCAATGGTATGAAATAGCGCAACGCCGCATCCTGCCCAAGTTGACATTGAACTCAGGTCAGCAGACAGCGTCAGCTTATGACCGTTGCCGTCGAAAGTACCGGCATATGGATGTGAGCTGTCAGTCTTGGGACCTGTCGTCGCGTAGTTTGCAGAAGTCCTTTCCACTCCCGCGATAGTATCCCATTCTTTAACCTCTATGTTGCTTGTAAGAATGGCGCATAAACCTGTCTCGCCGTCCGCAACGCGATCCGCGAAATCGAGCAGGTCATCCTCCGTGCCTATTTGCAGGGGCGATTCCGGAGAACCATCCCCCCCCCCCCGTCCGCAAATGCGGTGTTTGCGGGGAACAGCGCCGTGGTAAGGACAAAGACGAAGGCAAGCGCTGCCGCCAGCGTCTTTTTCTTTATCACGGAATACATTTCAAGTGATTTTTGCATTATTACCTCCTTCTCGTCGCCAAACGGCAACACAAACTTCATAAAGCATGAATTTCTGGTTAGATAGTTAGTATATGCTAACCATGCGAGGTTAGTATACGCTAACTTTTGTGCGGCTGTCAAGGGGTTTTTTGAAAATAAAAGGTTTTGATTTTTGAGAGGAAGGCGGCCGGCAGGGAGAACGATGCGCGTGTTGGGTTTTATCTCGTTCTTTTTGTTGCGTTTGTGAGAAATGGGGACGCCGTGGTAGGATGGAGGTGTTGTGTGCTTTTCTCGCGCATGCCCCGCGCAAGGGATCGGAGGGGTGCGCTAGCAGCCACGAAGCGGCCGAAGCGAAGCGGAGCCCCGGAGAGCCCGGTGGGGCTGGCCGGTCATGTTTAAGACAACGTATTGTTAAAATTTTAACAATTGATCCATCCCATCCCGTTGCGGACAGCCCCATGCGCCCGCGTTGTATTCAGTTTGAAGAAGCGTGATAGAATAGAAGGCAGGAAAACGGATCGGAGGGAAATTTTTATGCTGACAATCGAACATCTGACCAAACGGTACGGTGACAAGCGCGCCGTGGACGATCTTTCGCTGCATATCGCGCGGGGTGAAATCTGCGGTTTTATCGGGCATAACGGCGCGGGGAAGACGACGACCATCAAGGCGGTCTGCGGGATCCTCGGCTTCGACAGCGGGGAGATTTACATCGATGGAAAATCGGTGAACCGGGAGCCGCTCGCGTGTAAGCGGCGCATCGCTTACATTCCGGACAATCCCGATCTCTACGATTTTTTGTCGGGGATAAAGTATCTAAATTTTATTGCGGACGTCTATGGCGTCACGGCGGCGGAGCGCGCGGAGCGGATCCGCGCGTACGCGGCGATGTTTGAGCTGACCGGCGATCTCGCCCAGCCGATTGCGGCTTATTCGCACGGCATGAAGCAAAAGCTGGCGCTGATTTCCGCGCTGATCCATGAGCCGGAGCTGATGATTTTCGACGAGCCGTTCGTGGGACTCGACCCGAAGGCGGCGCGTATAATCAAGGATATTATGCGCGAGCGGTGCGCGCGCGGCGCGGCGGTCTTCTTCTCCACGCATGTGCTGGAGGTGGCCGAGAAACTCTGCGACAAGGTGGCCATTATCAAGGACGGCCGGCTGGTGGCGTACGGGGATATGGACAAGGTGCGCGGGGATTCGTCGCTCGAAACGGTCTTCTTTGAGTTGGAGGAGGGCGCGGCGCATGATTAGGAAGCTGTTTGTTCTGAATCTGAAGGCCCTGCTGTCCGGAAGTTTGAAATCGCGCTCCGGCGGGAAATCCGGCGGCGGGAAGCTGGCGCTGGTCGTGGCCGTGGGCGCTGTTTTGGCGGCGATGGTGTTCGGTATGCTGATGGTCTTCTTTTGGTCCATGCTGGCGCCGTTTTTTGCCGCGGGAATCGGGTGGCTGTATTTTGCGCTGCTCGCCCTGATCGTGTTCGGGCTGAATGTGGTCAGCACGATATTTTCGGCCTCGGCGCTTATTTTCGGCGCGAAGGATAACGATCTGCTGCTCGCGATGCCGATCAAACCCTCCGTCATTTTGATCAGCCGGCTGCTCGTGCTTCTGGCTTCGGAATATCTGTTTGCGCTGGTCGTGGCGCTAGCGGCGTTTATTCCGTGGGTCGTGGGCGGGTACGCGACCGCAGCCGGCGTCGTGTATTTCTTCATAGATATTGTGCTGCTGCCGCTGCTGGCGCTGGCCATCTCGCTGCTGCTCGCGTGGCTACTTGGCCTTATCACCTCCCGGCTCCGCCGTAAAAACCTCGTCACCCTCGTGATTTCGCTCGGATTCCTGTTCGCGTACTTCTATTTCTGCTTCAATATGCAGCGCTATATGCAGGAGCTCGTGATGCGCGGAGAGGAGATCGCCGCGGCTTTCCGCACGGCGATGCCGCCGTTTTACGCGTTCGGCAGGGGCATTGCGGATGCCGGGCTGGGCGATGTTCTGCACTTTATCCTGTGGGCTGCCGTGCCGTTTGCGGTCACGGTATTCCTGCTTTCCGCGAATTACCGGAAAATCTTGACGGCGAATCGCGGCGCCGCGAAAATCGCGTATAAGGAGCGGGAAGCGAAATCCCGCAGCATGCTTGCTGCGTTGACGCGAAAGGAAATGGCGCATTATCTGAGCCGGCCGATGATAATCCTCAACTGCTCCTTCGGCGCGTTGGTCATGATAATCGGAGCGGCCGCTCTGCTCGTAAAAAGCGATGAGGTTCTTTCCTCGCTTGCCGCCGTTCTGCCCGCCCTCGGCGGCGTGAACGCCGCAGCGCTCTGCGCGGCCATGCTGCTCTTTATCATTTCGTGTAATAATTTGAGCGCGTCGCTGATCTCGCTTGAGGGTAACAACCTGTGGATCGCACAGAGCCTTCCGGCGCCGGGGCCGGCGATCCTCATGTCGAAGATCTGCGCTCATCTGCTGGTGACGGCGCTGCCGTGCCTGTTCGCTTCGGTGTGCGTCGGGATCGCCGTGGCGCAAAACCTAGCCGACTGGCTGACCGTCCTGATCGTGCCGCAGACGTTTATCGCGTTAACGGCGGCGGGCGGGCTTGCCATCAACCTGCATTTCCCGAAACTCGACTGGACGAACGAGGCGCGCGTGGTCAAACAGGGGCTGTCCGCGACGATTGCGTTTTTCGGCGCGGCGCTCGCGCTGATCGTGTTGGGGCTGCTGTACGGCCTCATCTTCAGAAATTTCATCTCGCTCGCCGCGTACTTGTGGCTCTGCGCCGTGATCTTTGCCGCGGGCGCCGCTCTGACATTCCTCTGGCTGATAAGGAACGGAAGCCGGAGGTTCGCGGGGTTGTGAGGGCGGCGGGTGCACGTGCCCGGATGGTTGGAAATTATGGTAAATAAGTTTAGGCGAGAGGCGTAATATGAAACTGGGGCTCAAACGCGGGACGGTCGAATTATGCGATCATGATGCGGCGTGGGAGGAAAACGCCCGTGAAACGATAGCGTTATTGAAAGACATTTTCGGCGGCGCGGCCATCGATATTCAGCATATCGGAAGCACGGCGATCAGGGCGATCAAAGCGAAGCCGATAATAGATATCGCCGTCGGAATCGCGGCGTTCGATGTGCCGGAACATATTATGCGCGAATTGAACCGCAACGGGATAATCCACCGCCCGCATAA
>JAISEX010000062.1 GCA_031263875.1 Eubacteriales Family XIII. Incertae Sedis bacterium
TAAACCAGAGCAGAAAGGCGAGCTGCGGCAGATAAAAGCAGGCCGCGCCGAGCGCTCCCGTAACCGCGCAGACAAGCGCGGCGCGCGCGCCGATACGGTACGCGTTCCGCTCCGGCTTCGCTTTCCGCGCGCCGGCCGCACGTGTGCCTTTCTGGTACGCTGTCCGTTTCAATTATGCTGCTCGCTTTCCAATGGGTTTCATGATGGGAATATTATAGCATAGGGGGAGCCGGACGGCAGGGAGATGGGGGCTTACGTCCGGTTCCGGTTCTCGCGCCGGTTTGGTGCCGGGGTGAGAAATGGGGACGCCGTAGAGAGGTGAGTGTTTGTTTGCTTTTCTCGCACGGGGGAGCCGGAGCGAGGCACGAGCGACGGCGACGCGCAAGGGACAGCGAAGCGAGCAACGCGAGCGGAGGAGTGAGCGCAGCGAACGTTGCTTCGCTCCTCGCAATAGAGTTGTAACGAAATTAGCTGTTTTCCATATTGTGGCAAAAAGTTGACCGCAAATCAGGTTGAATTTTAGCCATAAACGTTTACGTTTGTTGTACTTAATTTTAATTTCGTTACAACTCTAATGACTGTGCGCGGAACTATCTCACGAGTTACCTACAAAGCTATTTTGAGTGCCCCATGCGCCCCACACCATCATCGGCGAATACCGCGATATTTTCTCATCGCTCGTTTTCAACGAAACGTTGCAAACTTAACGTCATTCATTATATAATTAAATTTCATAGAGCCATTGGCGGGGGCGTTTGCGAAACAGGCGGACGCGGGTTCGCGCAGTGGTTATCCGTAAGTGCCGGAAGCATAGCGTTTCACATCTTATGCGACGGCGGAAATGAGGCAAAACATGGGCGAAGAAATACTGTTGACACAGGAGGGTTATGACGCTAAAGTCGCGGAACTCGAAGAATTAGTTACGACGAAACGTTCCGAGATAGCGGAAAGGCTGAAAGAGGCGATCTCATACGGCGATATCTCCGAGAATTCCGAGTACGACGCCGCGAAAAACGAGCAGGCGGAACTCGAAGAAAAAATCTCGAAAATCGAGAATATTATCAAAAACGCGAAAATCATCGACGGAAAGGCTGCGAAAAGTGACCGCGTAAACCTCGGCGTCAAGGTCAAAGTTCGCAATGCGAAGACGAAAAAGGAAGACGTCTATACCATCGTGGGCTCGGCTGAGGCCGATCCGCTCGAAGGCAAGATATCGAATGAGAGCCCGGTCGGTTCCGCGCTTATCGGCGCGAAGGTCAAAGAAAAAGTCATCGTAAAGGCGCCGGACGGCGAGATCAAATACGAAGTCCTTTCCATTGGGAAATAAAAAGTATAAATAAACATCAAAGAAGCTCTTATTGCGAAAACATTATTTGCGAAGAATATGTTTCTGCAAGAGGCGGAAATGAGGAAAAATATGGAAAACGATAATCGGACCCCTGATAATCAGGCTCCTGATAACCGGGCCAATGAAAATCAACCCCCGGCTGCCGGAAGCGATGAAAACGGAACTCCCGACATTCAGGAGGAAGAAGTATCCGCAGAACAGTTGAACGAGCTGCGCCTTATCCGGCGCGAAAAGCTGAAGAAACTGCAGGATATGGGGCGCAATCCGTTTCTGCGCGAAACGTGGAACATTACGGATTACAGCGCGGACATCAAGGAAAGTTTTAGCGAGGGCGAGGAAAAGCCCGTCTCCGTGGCGGGCCGGATCATGGCATTCCGTCACATGGGCAAGGCGTCGTTCGTCGACATTCAGGACAAGCAGGGCCGCATTCAGCTCTACGTGCGCCAGGACGCCATTACGCCGGAGGAATACGAGATATTCCTCACCTACGACATCGGCGACATCATCGGCGTGGAGGGAACGGTGTTCCAGACGCGCCACGGCGAGATTTCCGTCAAGGCTGGCCGCGTCGTTCTGCTGACCAAGAGCATCCAGATACTGCCGAACAAACGGCAGGGGCTCAAGGACACGGAACTGCGCTACCGCCAGCGGTACGTCGACCTGATCATGAACCCCGAAGTGCGCGAGCTCTTTGTCAAGCGCGCGGCCATTATAAAGGAAATCAAGCGCTACCTCGAAGATGACGAGGACTTCCTCGAAGTCGACACGCCCGTCCTGACGGTGATCGCGGGCGGCGCGAACGCGCGGCCTTTCGTGACGCACCACAACACGCTCGACATCGACATGCGCCTGCGCATCTCAAACGAGCTGTTCCTGAAACGCCTCACCGTCGGCGGTTTCGACCGCGTCTACGAGATGGGCAAAATGTTCCGCAACGAGGGCATGGACCGCAACCACAATCCCGAATTCACCTCGATGGAGCTCTATCAGGCCTACGGCCAGATGGAAGACGTGATGCGCCTCACGGAAAACGTCGTGTCGCGCGCGGCGCTAGCGGCGAACGGCAGCATGACCATCGAATACCAGGGCAAAACCTTCGACCTGGCCCCGCCGTGGGAACGCCTCTCCATGCAGGACGCCGTGAAAAAATGGGTCGGCGTGGATTTCGACACGATCCAGACGGACGAGGAAGCCCGCGAGATCGCGAAAAAATACCACCTCGACGACTGGCAGGAGCTGACGCGCGGCCTCGTTATCGCGGAACTCTTCGAAGAATACTGCGAAGAATACCTCGACGGCCCCGTCTTTATCACCGGCCATCCCGTGGAAATCAGCCCGCTCGCGAAGCGCGATCCGCAGGACCCGCGCATAACCCGGCGCTTCGAAGCCTACGTCAACACATGGGAAGTCGCCAACGGCTTCTCGGAGCTGAACGACCCGATCGACCAATACCAGCGGTTCAAGGATCAGCAGGCGCAGCTCGAATCCGGCGACGAAGAAGCGCATCCGATGGACGAAGATTTCGTCAACGCGCTCGAAGTCGGCCTGCCGCCCACCGGCGGCCTCGGCATCGGCATCGACCGCGTCATCATGCTCGTCACAAACGCGCAGTCGATCCGCGACATCATCCTCTTCCCGACCATGAAACCCGTCGAGGACTGAATCACGTTAAAATCACAACTGCGAAACGCCCGGGCCAAACCGTCCGGGCGTTTTTGATCGCCCTAAAAAAGGTAACACACGGTCCCCCGCGAGCGGAGCGAAGCAATCCAGCATCCACCTCCGCTCCGTCCGTCACCGCCACCACCCCGGTCACCCGCGAGGAGGCGCAGCCGACGAAGCAATCCAGAAGCAATCAGGTAATTCCGGGCGCATGGGG
>JAISEX010000007.1 GCA_031263875.1 Eubacteriales Family XIII. Incertae Sedis bacterium
GTGAGCGCTTGTTTTTGAAGAATCGGAAGATATTCTTCAATTCTCATACCGGGGGTCTGTTTTCCTTTTCGCGTTTTTAGATACCGGCGATAATTCTTTTCAACTTTTAGCTGCTGACCGGGCGTAAGCCTCTCAAACGTTTTTCCCCTCAGCGGCATAAACATACACGCATAAACAATAGATATGATCCAAATAGCTTCAAGCATGACTGTCTCCTCTCGATTTTTCCACATCTACACCGGATACGAATTCATTTCATCTTTCCATGTTTGTTATCTTTGCATGTTTGATACAAATATCTATTAACAGGCATATCGTATAATAAATGGCCGGTAATGTCAATAATACGCATTGCCTCAAAATACTACAACCGTGAGAGTGAGATATAATCATTCATTTTGTTTATCTGCAATACTCCAGTCTTTCCGGTCATATGTCCTCTGTTTCGTAATGAATTCCAATGAGGCTTCTTTTTCTTCATGGTTAAGACTTTCATATGAACAAAGCGTTGCTTCTATAGCTTTTTCAATACTCAACATAAGTGAACGCATTTCTTTATCATTAATGCGAGATAGCCTATTCCATTCGATCTCTCCATACGGTGTTACTACTTTTACATCAGAGTAATCACCCGTTTTTGAAGAGGGCGAAATTCCACTATGTAAATCCTCCAATTCAGTATTATTTCTTACTCCCATTACCGCAAGGAGCTTTGCGAATTTCTCCATTCTTTCATTTTTTTCTCACTCATGTTTTCCATTTTTGGAGCCACCATCCTTTGTTATGTTAATTCGCTTTGCTTCCATGTATAACACTTTCATGAAACCGTCCTGCTTATTGTAACAAAACCTGCCTTAAAAGCAAATTCAGCTTCCTCGACAGGTTTTGATTTGGCGGAGCAGAGAGGATTCGAACCTCCGAAACCTTGCGGTTTACGTGATTTCCAATCACGCGCCCTCGGCCGGACTAGGCGACTGCTCCAAAATATTATTATGTTCCACGCGCTTTGACTCGGCGACATGCCCTTCCGAAGCGCAGTTATTAATGTATCACATCGGCAGCCATTATTCAACAGTTAAACACGCGCCACGATCGGTGTCATTTTTCACATCAACAATCAAACACAGCAACTCTTATGCCAACACTTGATCTCACGGCACTCACGGTCATTACGCAATTACAAACTACCATCCAACACGCTTCCCGTATCACCGCACCACTCCATCAAACCCGCGCCGCATCAGCGAAAGCATTACATTAGCCCCCATTATTCAACAGTTAATCACGCACAGCATTCACCATCATTCCCGCATTAGCGCTCATTATTCAACTACGAACCACGCTCAACGCAATTCCCGCATCAGCGAAAAGCCTCCTATCAGCAATCACCTTCCGCATTATCAACGAACAACCAGCAAAAGCCGCCCTCTATTTCAGCACATAGTCCACAGCTTTTATCATATCTCCGGGTTTTACGCTCAGGTCGTGGAGAATGGGTTTCTGCGCGAGGCGGCGCAACCCCTCGGGAATGGGAACGCCCGTCTTCTTCTTTATGGCGTTAAAGTAGGCGAAGCTGTCCTCCTCCTTCGGCAGCCCGAGGCACGCCGCGATCTTATCGGCGAACTTGTAGGCGCTCGCCGTAGACGCGATCACCGTCACGGTGTCGTCGCCCGTCTGTTTTTTATAATTGAGGTAGACCTTGTAACCGACCGCGGTATGCGTATCGATCAGATAGCGCTCCTCGTTCCACAGCTTGGTGATAGCCGCGTTGACGGACCGGCCGGTCGCGTACCCGCCGTAGAACATCTCGTTCATGGCGGCGCGGGTATCCGGCTTGAGGCGGTATTTGCCGTTCTTCTTCAGCAGTTTCATATAGCCCGTAATTTCCTGCGAATTGCCGCCGGAAAGATGCCAGAGCAAACGCTCGAGGTTGCTCGAAACGAGGATGTCCATCGACGGCGAGCTCGTGATCACGAACTTCCGGTTCGTGTCGTAGACGCCGGTATTGATAAAATCGGTCAACACGTTATTTTCATTTGACGCGCAGATAAGTTTATTCACGGGCAGCCCTATCTGAGCGGCGTACCAGCCCGCAAGGATGTTGCCGAAGTTCCCCGTCGGCACGACGAGGTTGATTTTGTCGCCGTTACCGATGCGGCCCGCTTCGACCAGCCGGATGTAAGCGGCCACGTAATACGCGATCTGCGGAACGAGCCGTCCGATATTGATGGAATTCGCCGATGACAGCAGATAACCTCTGGCGGCCAGCGCCTTCGCGAATTCCGCGTCGGCGAATATCTCCTTGACGCCTTTCTGCGCATCGTCAAAGTTGCCGAGAATGCCGTAGACGTGCGTGTTCGCGCCGCGCTGCGTCACCATCTGGCGCCGCTGTATCTCGCTGATGCCCTTCTTCGGATAGAAAACTATTATGTCCGTTCCCGTTACGTCGGCGAAACCTTCGAGCGCGGCCTTGCCGGTATCGCCCGACGTCGCCGTCAGGATCGCGACGTTTTTATCCACGCGTTCCTTGCGCAGCGAATTGATAAGCAGGTACGGAAGTATCGAAAGGGCCATGTCCTTGAACGCGGCCGTCCTGCCGTGATAGAGCTCGAGGAATTCCGCCTCGGACGTATGCGTTACGGGCGCGATAAGGGGCGTGTCGAATTTTTCGTCGTACGCGCCGTCCGTGCACTTATGCAAATCCTCCAGCGAAAAGTCGGTAAAGAAGCTGTGTATCACCTTATAGGCGATATCGCGGTACGCGACGCCGCCCATGCTTGTCAGCTTGAACGACATCTCGGGCAATACCGCCGGCACGTACAGGCCGCCGTCGGGAGCGAGCCCCCGTATGATCGCCTGGGCGCTGTTGACCTCCTCCTCGTGACCGCGCGTGCTTATATATCTGATATTATCCTTTACTTTCATAATGTAGTATCAATCCTTATATCCATTAACTGCGAACCCATATATTATATATTACTCGGTGGTGGAAAGTATAGAGTTGTATTTTTCCACCTGACTCACTTTCATGCGCTCCGCGTCCGAGGGCTGGACTTCCTCCTGCAGCTTCAGCACGGTGGGGCTGACGAACACCGTATCGAGTATGTTACCGTCAAGCGATATCTTGCTGAACGGCGTGAAGCCCTCTCCTTTTATATAATATTTGCCCGCCACAGATACGACGCTGTCGATCTTAATGGGGTTAAAGCCCATCTTCATATCGGTCGGCGGGAACGGATTCGTGCCGCCGTAAATATACTTTTTGCCGTAAAGCATGTCGTATTGCAGCATATGAAGGTCGGCCTGATAACTATTATTCGCGTCGCGGTTCTGATGAAGCACCGTCAAGACACCCTCGCTCATGCCGATGCGCGACTGTATCTCCGCCGGCAGTTGGTAAGCGCAAAGCTCCTTGTCCTGCTTTTCAAACTTCCCGTAATTACTCCATATCACGTACTGCGTCTTGAAGATGGAACCCGATTTCATGTCCTCATTCTCCATGCCGAGCGCCGGCAGATGGTCGCCGTAAAGCACGAGTATCGTCGGCTCACTATAGGACGATAATTCCTTCGTCAGATTCTCGATAACGGTATCCATTTCGTGAACCTGCTCGACGTAAAAATCCCACGCGTTTTGCTGCTCCTTCGTCAGCCCGCCGCTGACGGAAACCGTCGGATCCTTGATCAGTTTATTCTCCGGATATTTCCCGTGTCCCTGCACCGAGATGCAGTAGATGTAATCCTTCTTGTCCTTCGTCGATTCGAGCGCGCCGAATATTTCCTCGATAAGCACGTCGTCCTTCGCGAAATTCTTCGGCGTTTTCGACACGTAATTCATATACTCAAGCGACGTAAAATCGTCAAAGCCGAGATTCGCGAACACCAGGTTCCGATTATAAAATGCCCCGCGGTGATTGTGTATCGCGTGCGTCGAATAACCGAGCATCTTCATATCGTACGCCATGGTTTCGCAGGATTCCGTTTCGAGTATCGTCTTATAGGGATATTCTCCCGGCCCGAAATACTTCATGCTCATACCGCTCATCGCTTCCAGCTCCGTGTTCGCGGTGCCGCCGCCGACGACGGGCACTTCCAGATATCCCGACGAATAGGATTCCTTCAGGCTCTCAAAGAACGGCGTGGGCGACTGCGAAAACTCAAGCCCCTTCACCTCCGTCGGATCGATAAACGATTCGAGCTGCAAAAATATAATGTTCGGCCGGTTCTTCTCCGGCGGCTTGTTCGTGTATTCGGTCTGCTTCTCCAGCTCGCCGCCGGCGAAAATATTCTTCACCGCCTCCTCATTATAATGCGCCGGCTTCGGTACGCCGCGCCGGAGCCACGTGGTGATAAAGCAGTACGGAACGCCATAATCGTAATACGCGTCCCAGAGGTTCTCGAAATAACTCGCGACCAGATTCGTCTTCACGCCGAAGCTCCAGCTTCCGGACGCAAGTATCGCCGCGATCAGAACGCCGCAGGCAGCCTTCTTGTAATTCGGCCGCTGCCTTTTCTTCGGCCCGAATATCGCGAGCAGAACGAAAAGCGCAATGACGGCCACGATGCCGAGGCCGATCAGCGCGAGCTGCCCGGGGCTGAAATAGGACGGCAAAATGTCGAACGCCACACCCGCCACCTGAAGGTCCGCCGTCGTAAACGGCGTCATTCGGTAGCTGAGTATAATGCCGTTCGTCACGCCGAGCGCGAGCCACGGCACGGAGATGAGGAAGTAGAAAAACACCCGCCGCCGGAAGAGCCACGCGATAGAGAGCGTCGCGAAGATGACGATGTAATTGATCGCAAAGGGAGCCGGGTGCCTCACGAGGAAGATGAACCCGCCGAACACGCCCTTGTATTCAAAGCCCTCGATAATAAGCATCAGGACCAGCGCTATCAGGCCCGACTGGACGTACGGCTTGTTCATGATCTTATTTCGCGACACGAAATTGTGGATTTTTTCCGAGAAGCCGTGAACGCGCTTAAAGCGCCGCTTCTTTTCCTTGCGCGGTTTTTCCGTTTGTATGTCTTTATGACGTTTCAATAGATTCATTTTTTGTTTAACTTCTATACTTTCGGTGAGTGATAACTGGTGCGGGGCGGTCTGCGGCTGCCCGTGACTTCATTTCGCTTGGGCGCATGGGGCACGCGGGCAGGGTTTTGTACGTAACCCGGGTACAGTTCTGCGCGCGAGCATTTACAAAAACCGACCTCCTTTTTTGCGTGCCCCACCGGGCTATCCGCTCCAATTCCGCTTATGTGATCGCTGTCATTCCGTGCTCCGCCCCGGAACGTTCGCTGCGCTCACTCCTCCGCTCGGCGTTGCCTCGCTACGCTGTCCTGTTTTACCTTGCGGCTGAAGCCGCGTAAAACAGGCAATCCCCTAGACGTGGGTATCTGCTCAAACGTAGTCTGCGGAATTTCCGCTGCTATCCCTTGCGCGTCGCGGGCTCACTCGGCTTCGCCTCGCGCCCGCTCCCTTTCATCGTCGCAACTGTGGGCATACGCTGATGATACGGCGGCACGTCGTCCCACGACTCTCGCAATCCTCATATCATCGCCGCCACTGCGAACGTGCGCTTAAACTATGACGGCGCGCCCATTTTCCCTTTCATATACTTTCTCATTCCTTACCTTCTACCGCATCCGCGAGCTTAATAAAATCCGCGACGGAAAGCTGTTCCGCCCGCGCCATCGGTGAGATGCCCGCTTCCGCAAACGCCGCTTCTATCGCCATGTCGCCAAAACCTGCCGTTTTCAATGAATTTCTGAGCATCTTGCGCCGCTGGCCAAAACCGGCTTTTACCAAAGCGAAAAATGTCCGTTCGTTTTGCGCCGCGCGCGCGTCCGCTCCGCTCAGCGGCGTCAGCCGGATAACCGACGAGTCCACCGCGGGCTTCGGCATAAATACCGCCGCGGGCACGTCGAACAGATACTCCGCGCGGAAACGGTATTGGACGGCAACGGACACGGCCCCGTAGGACTTGCCGCCGGGCGCGGCGGTGATCCGCTGCGCGACCTCCCTCTGCATCATGCAGACGACGAGTTCGGGCAGATTCGGCGCCTCCGCCGCCCGCATCAGTATCGGCGTCGTGATGTAATAAGGCAAGTTCCCGACGAGCTTATAGCCGCCGGACGCCGGCAGTTCGTACTCCATAAAATCCGCGTTCACTATGTCGAGGTTATCCGGTGCGCCGGCTTCCGCGGCGGCTTCCCGCAGCAACGGAATTATTTTCTCATCGGCTTCCACCGCGATCACCCGGCCCGCCTCCCGCGCAAGGGGGAACGTCAGCGCGCCGAGCCCCGGGCCTATCTCGATAACGGTATCGCCGCCATTCAGCAACGCGGCAGCCACTATCTTACCGATAATATTACCGTCAACGAGAAAATTCTGGCCGTATTTTTTTATCGGCGTAAAGGTATGCTTACGGATAAGCGCCGCGGCTTCCGATTTATTTGCCGGAGAAAACAAATATTACTCCTTCTTCGCTTCGGAGTCGTTCGCTTCTTCGGGAGAAGTCGAAGCCTCGTAGATATAGATCGTTTCGCCCGGCTTGACCATGCGCAGACGCTCGCGCGCTTGTTTCTCTATATACTCAGGATCTTTGATATTCGCGAGCTCCGCCTCAAGATTCTCTTTCTGCTCCTGCTTCAACGCCAGTTCCGTTTTTGCGCCGGCGGCGTCCTTCTTCAGATCCCGTATCTCGCGGACCGAAAGTGTCACAAAAACAGCGAGCACCGCAACGGCCGCGATAATAACGACGCGCCGCACCGTGATAAAGCTCCGCCGCGCCTGCCGT
>JAISEX010000127.1 GCA_031263875.1 Eubacteriales Family XIII. Incertae Sedis bacterium
TGGCAAGCAGGATCAGATCAAGGTCTACGGCTCCATGGGTATGCCCGACGCGCTGAAGAGGATCCAGACCGGCGAACAGTTCGGCACCTACTTCTCCGATAACTATATCGAGACGTCAACGGCGCTGTATCAGGCTCTCTACTTTATACAGAACGGCATGTCGATGAAGACGATGAATTATCCGGCCACGCCGCTGCTCGACCAGCCGACGACTCCGGTCACGAAGGACAACGTCGATCTCATTATCGAAACGTCCCACTGGAAGGAAGCCGATCCCGACGCTTGGAAGTAAGGGTCACAGAACAGCTTAATAACATCGCCACCCTACATTAAAGAGACGAGGCTATGAAACGAGAGGCAGGTTTGTGATCCGGAAACGGAGCAAACCTGCCTTTTTCTCTCCGGTAGAGCAGCGGGCTGGGGGCCTGCGCGCCTCGATGTTCGAGGTACAACGGAGCTAAAGCTCCTGTACCTCTGACGCTGAAATGATTGGAGTTTCCGATGAGAATGAAATCACAAAGTATTAGAAGGTTGGTGGCTGTCGGGCTTGTGCTCGCGCTGGTCGTTATTTTCGCTGTAACCACGCCGACGTTTTTCGGCATGAGAAATCTTTCGATCCTCCTGAAGGATTCGGCGTTTCTGGGGCTTATCGCCTGCGGGATGGCGTTTCCGATGATAGGCGGCGGGATCGATCTGTCGGTCGGAGGGATCATATGTGCTACCGGTATAATATGCGTTCATTTATCATATGATTTTGGTCTTTCCGGCTATGTGATCATCCTGATCGCCCTTGTTATCGGCGCCGCGTTTGGCCTGATAAACGGAATTATCGTCGCGAAGGTCGGGCTGACCGAGTTTGTGGCGACCTTGGCTTCGGGCTTTCTGTTCGTGGGGCTCGGCCGCGCGCTCGTGTTCAAGGACGCGGGCGGCAGGGCGGTAACGCGCTCGATCAGCAGCGATTCGTATCTCTCCTTCGGTAAAAATCCGCTGTGGGAGAACGGCCTGTATCTGATCACGGTGGTGTGGATCGTCGTGGCCGTCGGGCTGTATATCGTGATGAAGAAGACGAAATTCGGCCTGTACACCTATGCGATCGGCTCCAACGACAAGGCCGCCAAGATGTCCGGCGTGGATACGACGAAGATCAAGATCCTCGGTTTTATCATATCGGGCGCGTGCGCGGGGCTCGCCGCGTTCCTCGTGACCGCGAATCTGACGTCCTCGCCCGCGGCTTTGGGCGACGGCTACGAGTTCCGGGCGATCGCCGCCTGCGTGGTCGGCGGGATTATGCTCGGCGGCGGCAAGGGCGACACGATAAACGCGCTGCTCGGCGCTCTGTTTATGACGATCATCCTGAACGGCATCTATAAATTCGGCCTCGATTCCACCTATGTCTACATTATTCAGGGCCTTATCATCTTGCTCGCGACGGCGTTCGACTCGCAATTCGCGAAATTCGCGGCGAAGCGGCGGCTGAAGGAACAGCGGCTCTCGGATATCACTCCCGCGTCGGCGTCTTAGGAAAGGAGGAACGGTAATGGCTAAAGAAAAAAATATCATTAAAATCAGCGAAACTGACACCTCCGAACCGAGAAAGACGGAGGGCGAGCTTCTGCGCTGCGAAAATATCGACAAGCTGTTCAGCGGCGTGCAGGTTCTTTTCAGCGCGGACTTTTCGATGAACTACGGCGAAGTCCACGCGCTGATGGGCGAGAACGGGGCGGGTAAATCCACGCTGATAAAAATCGTGACGGGCGTCTATCACAAGGACGGCGGCCAGCTTTTTATCGACGGGGAACCCGTGGAGGTGGACAATCCCATCGATGCCCGCGCGCTGGGTATCGCCGTCATCTATCAGGAACTTTCATTGATACCCGACCTGACGGTCATGGAGAATATCTATCTCGGCCAGGAGCTGACGAAGGGCGGCATGCGGCAGAAAAAACGCATGCGCAACCGGACGCTCGATCTTATTAAAAAATATGAACTGAATCTCAATCCCGACGCGCCGGTCGAAGTGCTCAGCATGGCGGACCGGCAGATGGTGGAGGTGCTGAAGGCGCTGAGCCAGGACGCGAAACTCGTGATTATGGACGAACCGACGTCGTCGCTCTCGGCATCGGAAGCGGAGCATCTGTTCAAAACGATCGAGGGCCTCAAGAAGAAGGGCGTCGGCATTATGTACGTGACGCACCGCCTCGAGGAAGTCTACCGCATCGCGGATCGGCTGACGGTGATGCGCAACGGCGAAGTGGTCGGCACGCTCGCGAAGGATGAGATCAATCCGCGGACGGTCACCACGATGATGATCGGCCGGGAGATCAAGACCGAACGGCAGGAGCGCGCGCCTCGCAACGAGGAAATGAAGCTCGAAGTCAAAGGTCTTTCGTATGGAGATATCCTGAAAGACATCAACTTTACGGCTTACGGCGGCGAGATCCTCGGCATCGGCGGACTGGTCGGCAGCGGCCGCACGGAACTCGTGCATTGCATCTACGGCATCAAGAAGCCGAAGACCGGCACGATCACGTTTAACGGCGAACCGGTGTCGCGTTCGGTTATCAAGAATATCAACAACGGCTTTGGACTCGTTCCGGAAGACCGGCGCCAGGAAGGTTTTAACCCGATCCAGACGATCGAAAAGAATATCTGCATCGCGAGCTACGACGTGCTCGCCAAGGTGCTCGGCCTCGTCGGGGCGAAAAAGGAGCGCGAATGGGCGGAAAAGGCGATGGAAGATTACGATATACGGCCTCGTGACCGTAATTTCCTCGTCGAAAATATGTCCGGCGGAAACCAGCAGAAAGTTATACTCGCAAGGTGGCTTGCGCGAAAGCCGCGGGTGCTCATTCTCGACGAGCCGACCGTCGGCGTCGACGTCGGCGTGCGGGCGGAGCTCTACCGCTTTATGCGCGAGAGCGCGGCCAAGGGCTCGATTATCATCATGGTGTCCTCCGACCTCTTTGAACTCGTTCAGATTTCCGACCGTATCCTCGTGATACACGACGGGGAGTTCTTCGAGGAATTCGAGGGCGAGAAGGCGACGCAGCAGTCGATATTGCTCGCCTCGTCAGGGGAGTATGTCGAGGAAGGAGCCCGGCTATGAAAAAAGAGGTACTGAAGAATTTCCGGGTATGGATCCCGCGCATCATCGCTTTCGGCGCCATCTTTGTCTTTATGGCTATTATGGAACCGAGCTTCTTCGCGGCGGCGAATTTCATCGAGATCATCCGCTCCGTTTCCGTCTACGGCGTTATGTCGTGCGGCATGCTCTTTGTCGTGCTGATCGGCGGCCTCGACCTTTCGATGGGTTCGATGGCGGGCCTCTGCGCTTCGATCATGTTCACCATCGCGCAAACCGGCGCCAATACGCTTTCGGCGACGCTGCTCGGTTTCGTCGTGGCGCTCGGCGTCGCGCTCGCGGTCGGCTGGCTGCACGGCTTTTTCATTACGACGCTGAGGATCCCGTTCTTCGTGGTCACGCTCGCGACAAAGTACATTCTGTACGGCGCGATACCGCTTATCACGTCCGGCACGTATATCTACGTGCGGGGCGGCACGCCGATCGACAAGATCGGCACGTCGCGTATCTTCGATACGATCCCCATTCTCGTGGTATACTTTATCGTCATCGCGCTGGTGACGTGGTTTGTCCTGAATAAGACGGTTTTCGGCCGCAGGATTTACGCCATCGGCGGCAATCCCACGGCAGCCGGCTTCGTCGGCATCAAGGTCTTCAAGAATACGAACGTCGCCTATATGCTCTGCACGGCGGCGGCCTGTATCGGGGGCGTCATTCTCGCGGCAAACAACCAGCAGGCGGGGACGACCACCGGGAACGCGTACGAGGGCATGGTCCTGATGGCCATGATAGTCGGCGGGATCAACCTTGCCGGCGGCCAAGGCACCGTTTCGGGCGTCGTGTTCGGGGCCCTTATCATCGGGCTGATCCAGAATGTCGTCACCTTTATGAGCTGGGGCGATTACCTCAAACTGGTTCAGGGCGTCATCATCCTTGCCGTCGTTATCGTGTCGGTCGTGATGCATACGCGCACCGTGCGCGGCAAGAGCCGCAAGGCGAAACGGTTGGCGGCGGAACCGCAGGAATAACGGCGGAGCGTGCCGTATGGTTTTAAAGGTTTTCCTCGGCACGATTCGCGTTTCATAATTCCGGGCGCATGGGCGCATGGGGCACTCAAAAAGTTCCTTTTTGAGTGCCCCACCGGGCTGTCCGGGGCTTCGGCCGCTTCGCGGCTGCTGCGCACCCCTCCTATCCCTTGCGCGGGGAATGCGGGCAACGCATCGGACAAAAACGCCACTGCACCGGCGTCGTGCTTTTATCGCATAGGCGGCAAAAAAGCGCGGGCAAGGGGGGATTACCCCACCGTCCGCAGTGTGCCGTTACCCTTACGCGTTACCTTCGCCAAAGATTAATATTTCATCAGGTATTGCAAACAGAAAATTATTATAATAGGTATACATCAAAAATTTCGTACCACGTTGTATCATATCTGAGCGCCGAATAACGGAGGAATGGCTATGAGCGAATTAAAATACAAAAAACTTTTCGAACCGATCAGGCTCGGACGGACGCTGTTCCGCCACCGGATATTCTCGTCGCCGCAGGACATCTACCGGCTGACCTACGAAGGATTTTTGGATGAGGCTGGCACGGCGTTTTACGAGCTGAAGGCGCTCGGCGGGTTCGCGTCCGTCTGCCTCGGCGACTTCTTCGTCGATTCCAAGTACGGGCGCAGCCATATGTTCCAGCTTGTCGGCGACGACATCAAGGGCCGGGGAAGCCTGACGCGCACGGCGAACGCCATCAAGCGTCACGGCGCGGTGGCGGCCGTCGAGCTGAATCACGCGGGAAAAAACGCCAATCTGATGGCGGAATCCGAGGGCTTTATCTACGGCATCGTTGACGAAATCAGGGAGGACGGCGTGGAGATCCGCGCGATGGACGAGGAATGGATCGAGCGCATTATCGGCTGCTACGCGGCGGGCGCCTCGTTTGCGCGCCAGTGCGGTTACGGCATGATAACCATACACGCGGGCCACGGCTGGCTTCCCGCCCAGTTCTTCTCCGCGGCGGATAATAAGCGCACAGACCGGTGGGGCGGTTCGTTTGAGAACCGGGTCAGATTCCCGTTGGCCGTTATCAGCGCGATACGCAAGCGCGTCGGGGCCGCGGTGCCGATAGAGATACGCATCAGCGGCGCGGAAGCCTATCCGGGCGGCTACGATATCGACGAGGGCGTCGCGTTCGCGAAGGCGCTCGACGGCGCGGTCGATCTGATACACGTGTCCGCCGGCCATCACGAATATCCCGAAGCGAGCATGGTGACCCACCCGCCGCTGTTCTCTCCCGACGGCGTCAATGTGCATCTCGCCGCTGAAATCAAAAAGCACGTGAGTACGCCGGTGGCGACGGTAGGGGCGCTGACGGATCCGGCGATGATGGAGGAAATAATCGCGAGCGGCCAGGCCGACGTGGTTCAGCTCGGCCGGCAGTCGCTTGCCGACCCATATCTGCCGCTGAAGGCGCGCATCGGCAAGGAAGACGAGATCAATCAGTGCCTGCGCTGCATGAGCTGTTTTTCGGGCAGCACTTCGAGCGGCATCTTTTATTGCGCGACAAATCCCGTAATCGGGCACGAGCGCGACACGCTGAATGAAACGCCGCCGCGCGTGAAGAAA
>JAISEX010000155.1 GCA_031263875.1 Eubacteriales Family XIII. Incertae Sedis bacterium
CTCACCTATAGATTGATAGTGCTGGCGGTGGTCCCGACGGGTATCATTATCTGGATAAACAGCCTTATCACGTTTTGGAAGCGCAAGAGCCTGCGCACGGGCGGCATCGCGGCGTGGAACAGCTTCGCGATGGTCAGCAATGTGATCTCGGCGTCGCGTAATTTGCCGTCGGCCTTCGGGCGCATCGCAAATTCGCTCAAAAATCAGCGCGGCAACGGTGCCATCGTGATGCTCGCGCTCGTCATCGTGGCCTGCTGCGTACTCGGCGGCTACTTCACGACTTCCTCGATAATGAAGCGCGCGGACCGGAAATACGATCTGTTCGACAAGGTCGGAATGCGCGGGAGCTCGGCCGCGTAAGCGAGAAATGTGACCCGCTTTTTAACATAACTTCGGCCAAGTCATACGCGGAGGCTGCTATTCTCGGCGCATGGGGCTGTTTTAAAAGGAATCCGGCAGTTCTATTGTTAAAATCTTAACAATAGGAAACATTTTTATAATAGTGAAACAGCCCCACCGGGCTCTCCGGGGCTCCGCGTTTGCTTCGGCCGCTTCGCGGCTGCTACCGCACCCCTCCGATCCCGTGGCAGAGGTACAGGAGCTTCAGCTCCGTCGTACCTCGCACATCGAGGAGCGCAGGGCTTTGCCTGTTTTACGCGGCTTTAGCCGCAATGTAAAACAGGACAGCGAAACGAGCGCAGCGAGTGGAGGAGTGAGCGTAGCGAACGTTAGCCCGTGGCGCTCTACCGTGCGCGTCGCCTCCACTGCGTTTCGGCTCCCCTGTGCGGGCAAAGTCCTCGCCCCGCCCATCCTCACACCGGCGTCCCCATCCACCGCAAAAACAACAAACGGAAGCGAGAACCGAACCTTAACAAAAGCCCCTTTCCTCTGCCGTCGGCTATCCCCTGTGCGGGCAAAGTCCCCGGCCCGCCCATCCTCACACCGGCGTCCCCATTCAGCGCAAAAACAACAATGGAAGCGAGAACCGAACCTTAACAAAAGCCCCCTTCCTCTGCCGTCCCCCGGCCCCAGCAATTTTTCAGCCCCAATTCTGTTGAAATTGCGCCGTTTTTGTGTCGTTTTGTTTCAAAAATATGAAAGTTCCGTGAAGTTTCTTTGAAATGCGTTGATTCCTTTGAAATATTCCTGTAATATAAGCGTATAGGTACTTCTCAAGACCCCTGTTGTGCGGATTTATCGTGAAGCTTATCGCGATTCAGAGGCAAAAAAACGCAGGAATACAGTTGCGAGCCGCAGACGAGTCACATCCTAAGCGTTGCCGAAGAAGCGCGGCAAGGACGTGCGGCAGGAGTTTTGAGAGGCGCCCGGATAACAAGAGTTCAGGAGGATAAGATCATAATGAAAGCACAAAAAGTACAGTTCATTTTTGTAGAAAAAGATCCTTGGTATAAAAAAATAGTCAGCGGGCTTTCGGGCCGTTCCGCGGGAAGCGGGAAGTATGGGTGCAACACGCACGGCTTCAGGACAGATTCGTCAAAATACAGATTCAGCAATTCATTTATGAAGGAAACGAAGAAGATTGGCCGGGGTTCGCGCCCGCTCAGTTCCGACGGCGTCGCGTTTAGCGCGGATGAAGCGCCTTATCCCGAGCGCCGCACGAAAACCGCGGATACGCAGAGGAGCGAGCATATGGAACATACGCCGAAGAACGAGCGGAAACGGCCGCTTGCCGAGAGGCTTTCAAAGGTGGCGGGGCTGACCGACGCGAGAAAGGAAACGCAACCCATGCAGCCCATGCATGAGGACCGCCGCATCAGCGCGGCGGAAGCGCCGCAGGATATATTTTCGACGCCCGACGCGTTCCGCAGCAGCGACGCGCAGCCGGGCCGCATCCACCGCCGTCAGGCCGGTCAGGAAACGCTGCGCAAGCCCTCGGAGAACGAGATAGCCGACAAGCTGTCACGCGCTTTCGACGATTACGACGCGAGCGAGCAGAGTTTCGGCATGTCCGCCGCTCTGTTCCAAGAGGATATACGCGAAAAAGCGCAGCAGCTCAAAGAGAAGTCCGCGGACAAGTTTTCCGCCGCGAAAGACAGGATCACGGAAGTAAGCATGCAGGAGGACACTTTCGCGTCGAAGGTGCGGAAGGCGTATGAACGCACCTCCGAACGGGCGAGCGAGTCCCGGCACGCGCTCTTTGTGTGGGGCGCGGGCGGCGCCGCCGGTTTTGCGGTCTGTTTTATCATTTCGCTGATAATCGTGAACGCGAATTTTTAACAGAGCGCCTGATTCCCGCGTTGTAACGTTGTTTTTTGTGCAATAATTATTCTCTACAGAGTAATTATCGAAGCAATAACCTCCGAATATAAGATATAATAAAATGGCAGGTGCAATCACCTGTCATTGCATTTATTGAGGTGATAATGAGTTTTTTCAAAGATACGGCGGACGATATACGGGCCGCCAAGAAGCGCGACCCCGCCGCACGGAACGGATTTGAGATCCTCGTGTGCTATCCGGGCGTGTGGGCGCGGATGAATCACCGGCTCGCGCATTTCCTGCACCGTCACGGGCTGAAGCTGATCGCGCGCATGATCTCGCAGTTTTCGAGATTTTTAACGGGCATAGAGATACACCCGGGCGCGGTGATCGGCAAGCGCTGCTTTATCGATCACGGCATGGCGGTGGTGATCGGCGAAACGACGGAGATCGGCGACGACGTGACGATTTACCAGGGGGTCACGCTCGGCGGTACGGGCAAGGACGTCGGCAAGCGCCATCCCACCATCGGCAGCCGCGTGATTATCAGTACGGGCGCGAAGGTGCTCGGCTCGTTTACGGTCGGGGATGATTCGCGCGTCGGCGCGGGTTCCGTGGTTCTCGAGGAAGTGCCGCCCAACAGCACCGTCGTCGGCGTTCCGGGAAAGATCGTGCATAAAAACACGCACAAGGCCGAGGAGATGAACCAGATCGATCTGCCGGATCCCGTGCAAGCGGAATTGGAAAAGCTGCGCGAGCGTATCGCGCAACTCGAAGATAAATTGACGGAAATGGAGCGCGGGTAAAAGATGGCTGATGAGGTTTTTGGGTGATGTAATTTAATGCGAATCGGAAGTTTTGCGTAAACGTGAAGGAGCGCGTTGAACGGGTTGGATTACGGGTCGAGGGGGTTTGCGATATGGAAAATAATAGAATTTCGCATAACGCATAAACGGAATCGTGCATAGTGCATAAGCGAAAAATTTCGCATCACGTTAAATGAGAATGTCGCAAACGGTGTGATTGAGTTTTGGGCGATGGGAAATAATTAAATCAGCGTGACGCGTAACGATTAAGATGTAACACTTAACACGATTCGCACGACGCGCAAAAACGAGAGCGCCTCACGCTAGGCAAGTGAAAAAGTTATCGAGAGAGAATTACCGGGAGAGAAATGAGGGAACATGAGAGTATACAATACGCTCACGCGCAGCAAGGAAGAACTGAAGCCGCTTGACGGCGACGAATATAAGATCTATGTCTGCGGGCCGACCGTCTACAACTATTTTCATATCGGCAATGCGCGGCCGTTCGTCGTCTTTGACACGCTGCGAAGATATCTCGAATACCGTGGCAGCAAGGTGAACTTCGTGCAGAATTTCACGGACGTCGATGACAAGATCATTAACAAGGCGCGCGAGGAAGGCGTTTCGGCTTCGGAGATAAGCGAGAAATATATCGCGGAATATTATCGGGACGCGGCGGCGCTGAATGTCAAAAAGGCGAGCGTCCATCCGAAGGTGACGGAAAATATGGACGAGATAATCGCCTTCGTGAGCGTGCTGATAGAAAAGGGCCACGCGTACGAGGTGGATGGCGACGTGTATTTCGATACGGCGAGTTTCCCCGGATACGGCAAGCTGTCGGGTCAGCGCGTGGAGGATCTGGAGGCGGGCGCGCGCATAGAAGTCGACGAGCGCAAGAAGAGCCCGCTCGATTTCGCGCTCTGGAAACGCCGGAAGGCGGACGACGAGATCGCGTGGGAATCACCGTGGGGCATGGGCCGTCCCGGTTGGCATATCGAGTGCTCCGCCATGTCGAAAAAATACCTTGGCGATACCATTGATATTCACGCGGGCGGGCAGGACCTGACGTTCCCGCATCACGAAAACGAGATCGCCCAGTCCGAAGCGGCCACGGGCAAGAAGTTTGCGGATTACTGGATGCACAACGGCTATATCACGATAGACGACAAGAAGATGTCGAAATCCGCGGGCAATTTTTTCACGGTCCGCGATATACTGAAGGAGTACAGCGGCGAGGTGATCCGCTTCTTTCTGCTGGCGGGGCACTACCGGAGCCCGATAGATTTTTCGCGCGAGCTGATGAGCCAGTCAAGCTCGGCGCTTGACAGAATGTATAACGCGAAAAACACGCTGGAGCATTTGATCGAAAAGGGCGCGGATGCCATGACGGAGCAGGAAAGCGTTTCACTTGACAGTCTCGCGAAATACAAGGACAAGTTTATCGCCGCGATGGACGACGACCTGAATACGGCGGACGCGATCGCTGCGATATTCGAGCTGATCGCGGAGGTGAACGCCGTGACGAAGGACGGCGCGTCGAAGGAGTACGCCGCGGGCGCCCTCGCGCTTTTGAAGGAGCTGACGGGCGTGCTCGGATTGCTCGGAGATGCCGGGAGCGAAGAAGCCGCGGACGAGAAAGACGAAGAACTTGAAGCGCTGATCGCCCAGCGGCAGACGGCCCGCGCCGAAAAGAACTGGGCCCGCGCCGACGAGATCCGGGATATATTGAAGGAACGCGGTATTACGCTGAAGGATACGCCGCAGGGCCTGCAGGTGATTCGGGAAAAGTGACGGAGAAATCATGAAACCCGTTTCGTGTTTTCACTATGTGAGATTTTATGTGAAAGGCACTTTCCCTTTATGAGAGCCGTGCCGAACGGCGCGGCGAGTTAGTTCGCAGGAATCATCAGGGGAGCGGAGCGGGGCGAAGCCGCGTGGAGCGACCGCGCAAGGGATAGAAGCGGTATCCTTTTTTGCCACCGGCAAAAAAGATACAAGCGGATAGCCCGGTGGGGCACTCAAAAATAAAAGATTGGTTTTTGTGAATGTCCGCGCAGAGGATTGCCGCACGATTACGTACAAAATTATTTTGAGTGCCCCATGCGCCCGCGTTTATAACAGTGCCAAAAGTCGATACGTTTATGTGCGCCGCAGGGCGATGTGGAGGTAGTATGTCGAAAAGGAATTACGCATCAAAGCGCGTCACCTACGTGCTGATGGTGATACTCGTTTTTCTCTGGGGTCTTGATTTTATCGCCGCGAAAGCCGCGGTCGACGTCACGGCGCCCATCACGTTGATATTTCTGAAATACTTCCCCGCGGCCATAATCCTGGTCGTGATAAAACTGATTCGGGACCGCGTCTTTCATCTGCGCAAGAAGGACGTCCTGTACTTCGTCGCGTGCGCCATCTTCGGCGACGTGCTCTATTACGCCTCGGAGTATTCGGCGTTCACCTACCTGCCCGTGTCGATCGTTTCGCTCGTCCTCGCGTTCGTGCCCGCCATCTCGATTGTCACGGAGATTTTCGTGTACAAAAGGCTGCCGTCCGTGAAGATAGTGCTCGGCATCGTCGTGTCGGCAATCGGCGTCGGCCTGATCGTCGGGGCGGATTACCGTGAGCTCCTGAGCGGCAAGCTCGCCGGGTACCTGTTTATCTTCGCGGCGCTTATCTCGTGGAACATCTACAATTTCATTACGGAACGCCTGTCGGATAATTACGACCCTGTCGAGCTGTCGATGTATCAGATCATCGGCGCGGTCATATTCAGCGCGCCCTACGCATTGACCCATATGCCGGCCGCGGCCGATATGATGAGCGTGAAATTTATTTTGGCCATATCGTTTCTCGCCATCGTCAGCGGGGTTATCGGCTTTATCGTCTACGTCAACTCGGTTGCCGTTATCGGCGTGACGCCCTCGGCGCTGTTTTCGAATATGATGCCCGTAACGACGACGTTTTTCGGATGGCTGATGCTCGGCGAGAGGATCACGGCGCTGCAGCTCGTTGGCGGCGCTGTCGTCATTGCGGCGGGAGCGGCGGTCATTTATTTGAAGGACAAGAATCCCGGACGGTACTTCGGAAAGAAGGCTCACATTTCCGAAAACGAAGGCGGCGCGAATGGAAACTGACGCGATACGCATGAACACGACGATGCTCGCGTGGCTCGGCGACGCGGCATACGATCTGAAAATACGCGAGTATATCGCGGGTTCCGGCAGGGGCGCCGGTCACGCGGACATTATGCACCGGAAGGCGGTGCGGTACGTGCGTGCCGAAGCGCAGGCGAAAGTGATGCGCGAAATTGTCGAGGAGCTGCCGCCGGAGGAACAGGCGCTGGTGCGCCGGGCGCGTAACAAGCGGATAAGCACGAAGCCGAAAAACGCCGATCCCGTCCAGTACAAATGGGCGACGGCCTTCGAGGCGCTGATCGGATATTATCTGCTCGCGGGCCTGAACGAGCGGATAGACGATGCGGTACGGAGAGCTATCGAGATAACGGACAAGGAAAGGCGCGAGGGGTAGCCCGCCGCTCCGCCGCGCGCGAAAGCTGCGCGAATAAATGATATGATGCGGAAAGCGAGAGGGATTACGAAAGGAGAAACGTGATGAGCAAGGCTGACGACATATTCGTTTCGATGTGTGAGGAAATTATAGAAAGCGGCGTGTCTTCCGAGGGGCAGACGGTGCGGCCGCGGTGGGAGGACGGCTCTCCCGCGCATACCATTAAAAAATTCGGCGTGGTCAGCCGGTACGACCTTGCCGCGGAATTCCCGGCGCTGACGCTCCGGCCGACGTCGCTGAAACTCTGCGTCGATGAACTTTTGTGGATCTGGCAGAAAAAGTCGAACGATATAAACGACCTCGGCAGCCGGATCTGGGACAGTTGGGCGGACGAAAACGGCAGCATCGGCAAGGCTTACGGCTATCAGCTCGGCGTGAAGTATAAATTTCCGCACGGCGTTATGGATCAGGTGGACAACGTGCTGTGGCAGTTGAAACATACGCCGTATTCGCGGCGGATCCTGACGAACATCTATAATTTCGCCGATCTCAGCGAGATGGGGCTTGAACCCTGCGCGTACAGCATGACCTTCAACATCACGGGTAACCGGCTGAACGCGGTGCTGAATCAGCGCTCGCAGGACATTCTCGCGGCGAATAGCTGGAACGTGATGCAGTATTCCGTGCTC
>JAISEX010000195.1 GCA_031263875.1 Eubacteriales Family XIII. Incertae Sedis bacterium
AGGCCGACGATGCACCGCGCCAGCGTCGTCTTGCCGCTGCCGGACTGCCCCACGATCCCGACGATTTCCCCGGGCGCTATTTCGAGAGCCGCATCGTTCACCGCCGTAAACGCGCCGAACCGCTTTGTAATTCCCTCGGCTGTCATTAATGGCGGCAACGATGACAGCAAAGATGGCGCGGCTTTCGCTCCGATCTCCCTGCCGGCTGTCAGCATTTTCGTGTAATCGCTTTTCGGATGCGCGATCACTTCCGCGGTGACGCCCTGCTCCTCTATCGCGCCGTCCCGAATCACGATTATGCGCTCTGTCCTCTCGCGCACAAGCCGGATATCATGGGTTATCATAATAAACGGCATGGCGCGTTTCGCGCGTATACCGCCGATCAGGTCGAGGATCTCGCGCTGCGTAATAACGTCGAGCGCGGTCGTCGCTTCGTCGGCGATCAGCACACGCGGCTCCGTGGCCAGCGTCGCCGCGATCACGACGCGCTGGCGCATACCGCCCGATAACTCAAACGGATACTTGCCGGCAATATCCGGCGCCAGCCCCACCTCGCCCAAGGCCGCCGTTATATCAAATTGCTGCCGGTGTTCCGCGGGCACGCCCGCCGCTATCTGCCGGCCGCAGGTGCTCATCGGGTCGAGCGCCGTAAACGGATCCTGCATGACCATACCGATCAGCCGCCCCCGCACGCGCCGCCACGCGCGCTCCCGCGCGTTCAGGTCGAACCGCTCCCCCATTATGCGGTAATCGCCGCTGACCTCCGCCGAAGCCGGAAGCAGGCCCGTTATCGACCGCACCAGCATCGTCTTCCCGCTGCCGGACTCGCCGACGATACCCACGCTGTCGTTCGCGCCCAGCGTAAAGTCGATGCCCTTCAGAATGCTGCCGCCGCTGATCGTGACGTTCAGCCCGTTCACCTTGATGTCTATCATGTCCTGTTCCACCTCGTCGTTCGTCGTAATTTTCAAAGCTGTCAGTGTTCGCGTTTCGTTTCGGGCGCATGGGGCTAGCGCCCCACCGGGCTCTCCGGGGCTCCGCTTTCGCTCCGGCCGCTTCGCGGCTGCTGCCGCACCCCTCCGATCCCGTGCGCGGGGCATGCGCGACATTCCGTGCCGTCCCCGCGAAGTCTTTCATTACAGACAGAGCCGCGATATCCGCGTCGTTCAACGCTGCTACTCTCCGGCTCCCTTATGTGCCTTCGTGCCTGCGTCATTTAAAATTTTGCATAGTAGTAATATTTTACACAATACGCGCACTCGCCACCTGCATCATTACCGGTTCATATTATCCTCTTATCAATACTATTTATTATATCATCTGCGCCGCAAAAGCGGAAAATCTGCTATGATAGAACAATGAATATACAAAATTTTGATACGATCATCGACCGCCGCGGCACGGGCTCGCTGAAATACGACGGCGCCGTCCCGCGCGGAATGCCCGCGGACATTCTGCCGCTGTGGGTCGCGGACATGGATTTCCGCGTCACCGACCCGATAACCGACGCTCTGAGATCCGCTGTTGGCCACGGCGTTTACGGCTACACCATGCCGGGAGACGAATACTTCGACGCGGTGCGCGCGTGGTGGCATGGCCGCCATTCCTACGAGTTCGACGCGAAATCCGTGACCCTCACGCCCGGCGTCGTCTTCGCGCTCGCGCAGGCGGTGCGCGCGTTTACCGAACCCGGCGACGCCGTTCTCGTGCAGCGCCCGGTCTATTACCCGTTCTCCGAAGTTATCGAGGACAACGGCCGCCGGCTCGTCAACAGCCCGCTCGTACTGACCGATGGCGGCAGTTACGAAATGGACTTCGAGAGTTTCGAGCGCCGGCTTCACGAGGACCGGCCGCGCCTGTTTATCCTCTGCAGTCCGCACAATCCCGTCGGCAGAGTGTGGCGCGCCGCCGAGCTTGCGCGCATCGGCGAACTGTGCCTCGCCTACGACTGCCTTATCGTTTCCGACGAAATTCACGCGGACTTCACCTACGCCGGGAACAAGCATACGGTGTTTTCGACGGTCAGCGATTCCTTCCGCGAACGCAGCGTCATCTGCACCTCGCCGAGCAAGAGCTTCAATCTCGCCGCCCTGCAGATATCGAATATCATTATCGAGGATCCCGCGCTTCGCCGCCGCTTCAGAAGCGAGCTGAACGCCTGCGGTTACAGCCAATCGAATATGATGGGGCTCGCCGCCTGCCGCGCGGCCTACGAACACGGCGGGCCGTGGTTCGCCGAACTGCTCGGCTACCTGAGCGAAAACCTCGCGCTCGTCCGCTCATTCTTCCCGCCGTCAAGCGAAAAACTTGACACGCCGAGACTTATCGAACCGGAGGGCACCTATCTGCCGTGGATCGATTTCCGTGGCCTGGGGCTTTCGCACGACGAAACCGACCGCCGGCTTATTCACGACGCGAAGGTCTGGCTCGATTCCGGAACGCTTTTCGGCCCCGAGGGTGAAGGCTTCCAGCGGATCAACATCGCCTGCCCGCGCAGCGTTCTTGAGGACGCGCTGACCCGTATCGCGAACGCGTTTGCCGTATAATTATATCATATATTTCACATATGTGAACACTGATTAATGTGCGCTCACGTCAGGATATTTTTGTGGGCGCATGGGGCTGTCCTCGTGGTTGCTTGCGAAGGATACCTTTGAGAATGCTCCTTATGTCGATTTCCACATTTTCCCTCAATCCTCAGGACAGCCCCACCGGGCTATGCGGGGCTCTGGCCTCGGCGCGCGAGGCAAGGACGAGAGATGCGGAATACCTTGTTCTAATTCATGGAATATGCTCACACCTGTGCCCGCGCCGCGGCTGCTACCGCACCCCTCCTATCCCGTGCGCGTCGCCTCCGCTTCGCTCCGGCTCCCGTATGCGAGAAAAGCACTCATCCCGCCCATCCTTCATACGGCGACCCCATTTCTCACACAAACAAAAAACCCGCGCGGGCAAAAACACGACACACACCCCACCTCCCTGCCGTCCGCCATGCAACAAACAAGAAGTTTCCGTATGCGGCTGCGTTGGAGCAAAATGACTGCATTCCTAGGTTTTGCGAGCAAAGACTTTGGCGAACTTGGCTCACTGTTTGAGCGAAGCGAGTTTGAGCAAGTTCCCAAAGTCTGTGAGCAAAATCGCCAGGAATGCTCATTTTTCGACCGCAGTACGCATACGAAAACTTCACCAATTGAACTGGAACAAACACCAAACCGAGCGGGCAAAAACACGACACACGCCCCACCTCCCCTGCCGTCCGCCCGTTATTCCGCCACGACAAAAGCCCCCGCGGGGGAGATGCGAGGGCTTGTCAAAATGGTATAAACTTTTGTTGGGGAGAGGCCGCACGTTGCCATGCGGCCCCAAACTCATGCGAAATATGCTTTGTTTTGCCGGTTTACCAGCGTTCGCGGCGCCGAATCAATACCATGACCGATCCAATGCGGCACGCGATGCGAAAGCTCTCATTCTGCCAGCGTTCGCGCCACTGATGTAATACCGCCTTCTTTGTATCGTTTGGTATCCCGTCCGCGTCTTTCCAGCGTTCACGGCGCCGAAGCGCTATTATTACCGGGCCGATACTGCACAAATTGCGAAAACCTTTATTATCTGATGACATATAACCCCGACTCCTGCAGTTTGCCATGCGGCCCCACATCACTCATGCGTCGTATGCTTTGTTTTGCGCGGCCTAGCTGACCCACACGCCGTTTGATTTAAACGTGTAGACTTTGCCGCCGATGGTCTGTTTCCCGGTGAGCATTTTGCCGTTTCCGGAGAGGTAGTACCAATTCCCGTCGGTGTCGTGATGCCATTTGCCGGCGACCATCTTGCCGTTTCCGGCGAGGTAATACCAACTTCCATTGTCTTTCACCCAGCCGGTCAGCATCTTGCCATTGCCGGCGAGATAATACCATGCTTTATCGCTTTGGTCATAGAGCCAACCCGTCTGCATAATGCCGTCCGCATTCAGATAGTACCATGCGCCGCCATCGTACAGCCAGCCGGTTTGCGCTTCGCCGTTCACGAGGTATTTCCACGCGCCATCGCCGTAGATCCACCCGTCCGTTACCGGAGCGGTGGTCACCGTTATGGTATATTCCCGTGTGGTTTTATCTTCCGCGGTCACGGTGTAGATAACGGGTTTCGTGAAGTCCTGCGATTCTCCCGATGCCGGATCGACGCTTGCGCCGTCGCTGACTGTTATGGTCGGCGTCAGAGCGGTCACATCCGTGCCATGAGGAACCGTTACGGTAATATTCGTGCCGCTCATAATGATAACCGCGTCCGCTATCGTAAATGATATGATGTCCTTTGCGGGAGCGTCCTTGTAGGCCGCCGTTACGATTACCGCATTATCCGGCATGGTAAAGGTGGTCGCGGAGTTGTTGACGTCACCAAATGTCCCGCCATTATCGCTTTCCCACTTATCGAAAACCTGTCCGAGCGGAGCCGCGTTTGCGGTAATGCTTACCTGCGTTCCGGCCGCGAACGAGCCGCCGCCCGTGCCGTTCGTAACGGTCAAGGCGTAGGTCGCTATGACGGGATTCTCTGTCCAGTGCGCGTAGAGGTCGAGCGGGCCAAGGGTGTTCACTATGGTCGTACCCGGCACATACGCCGTGCCATTCTCATTTCTTTCGGTCGTCCAGCCGCTAAATGTCCACCCGGTGCGCTGAGGCGTTGCGTATGCGGGCAGAGCCGTCTCATAGGCTGCCGTCGTTATCGTGGTGCAAGTATTATCGTTATCATCATAGTTGCGATAATAGTTCACCGTAACGGAATTGGCTGTCCACCGCGCCGTCAGGGTAATGGAGGCGGGATCGCTGTCGCTTTGCGCGAGGCTTCCATAGGTATCCGCGCCATCAACGCCCGTCTTGGTTCCGTTTACTGTCACGTCCCAACCGGCAAAGGTATAGCCGGTCTTTGTCAGCGCTGATCCCGGCAGAAGATTATCTGTCGTCCAGGTGACGCTCGTCTTAGCTTCTAGAGTTTCAGGCGTGCCGCCAGCCGTGTTATAGCTGACCGTGTAGCCGCCTTTCGCTGTCCAAACGGCGTAGACGGTTTTCGTTTCCGTCCAGTTACAGACCGATGCGGCGGTGAAATCAGACGTACCCGCGTTATCGGTCGCCGCCCAACCGCTGAAGGTATAACCCTTTCTCGTCGGCGCCGGAAGCTCTCCGACTTCGGCGTCATAGACGACGTTTATCGCGGTCAATGTTCCGCTAACGCTGTCATCGGTGTTCTTACCAAAGGCGAGCTGGTAGGTCTTCGCTTCCCACTGCGCGTAAAGTTCTTGCGTGCTGACCGTCTGATGCTTGTACGACGCTTTGTCAGCATACACAACTTCTCCTTTTGCTTCGGTCGCCCAGCCCTTGAACGAGTAGCCCGTTTTCGCAAAGGTGTTTTCGGGCAGCGTTGTCGTCGCGTCGTAGGCTATCGGTACCGAATTCATGTCCGTGCCGTCGGTTCCGCCGTTGGCGTTAAAACTGATGCCGTAATTTTGCGGCGTCCAGATGGCGTAGAGGGTCACGTTGGCGTCTGTTCTGAGCGCATAATCAGCTTCGTCCGCATAATCGGCGCTCGCCGCGTCTTTGTTTGTATTCCAGCCGGTAAAGGTATAGCCATCGCGCGTAAAGCTGTTCCCGATCAGGGCTTTTGTTTCATCGAAGTTGATGGACAGATTATTCATAGTGCCGTTTCCGCCGTTTTTGTCAAAGATGATGTCGTGGGTGTTCGCCGTCCAGCTTCCCGTAAACGCGACTGGGTCGGCGGGCATGGTAAAGCTGCCATTCGCTACTGTTGCGTCACTTGTGCTCCAGCCGCTGAATGTATAACCGGTCAGCGTGGTGGCGGCATTGGGCGCGACTGTTACCGATGCGCCGAACTGCGTTAACACCGGTGTCTGCGGCAAATCAGGGGCGGTCGATGGCGAGGGATTATTCGAGTACGAATCGCTTACGTTATATGAATCCCTGCT
>JAISEX010000288.1 GCA_031263875.1 Eubacteriales Family XIII. Incertae Sedis bacterium
GCAAGATAGAGTTTGGCGGTGACGATCAGTGGTCGAATATCCTCGGCGGCGTCGATTTGGTGCGGCGTGAGCTCGGCGAGCAGGCGTATGGCATGACGTTCCGTCTGCTGACGACGAGCGAGGGCAAGAAGATGGGGAAGACGGAAAAGGGCGCGTTGTGGCTCGACGCGGCGAAGACCTCTCCATATGACTTCTACCAGTATTGGCGTAATATCGAGGATGCCGATGTTGGCGTGTGCCTCTCGCTGCTGACGTTTTTGCCGATGGATGAGGTGAACAGGCTGGCGGCGCTCGAGGGTTCGGAGATAAACCGGGCGAAGGAGATACTCGCTTATGAGCTGACGGAGCTGGTGCATGGCACCGATGAGGCTATCAAGGCGCAGGAAGCGGCGCGGGCATTATTCGGCTCGGCGGACGGCTCGGGCAGTATGAAGGACGTTCCGACGACGGAATTTCCCGCGGCGCAGTTTGCGGGCGAGGGTATGGGCGTCGTCGATTTGATGCGCGAGATCGGTCTTGTGGCGAGCAACGGCGAGGGTTTCCGCACGATCCAGCAGGGCGGCCTGACGATAGAGGACGTGAAGGTCACGGATCCGAAAACCCGCATAACGGCGGACGATTTCACGGAGAACGCGCTGCTGATACGCAAGGGGAAGAAGACGTATCACCGGGTGCGGATCGGGTGATAAGTTAGTTTTGGGCTTTGGGCATGAATGGCGCGAGGCGACGCCGAGCGACGCGCAAGGGATAAGAGGGGTGCGAAGCAGCCGCGAAGCGGCCGAAGCCCCGGATAGCCCGGTGGGGCGTTAGCCCCATGCGCCCGGATAAAAATGAGGGGCAGTACGTTTTGCGGATAGTTTGCGCGGTGCGGCGCACGAAGGAAGAGATAAAGGAGTATCGTCATTACAGAGGAAAAGGCGAAAAAGAGCACGACGAGGCGGGTAGTCAAGTGGCTATTGATAATAGGTTTGCCGGTTCTCTGCTGCGGGATCATCGCGGCGGGGGTTTACGCGGCGAGCGTCACCTATGATGGCAGGGCGGTTCCGGGCAGCAGGCTCGGCGATACCGACGTTTCCGGTATGGAGCCGAAGGAAATAGAGCAGACCGCGCAGCGCCTGTTCGATTCCACGGTTATCACGATAAAGATCAATGATGAACGTGCATCCGCGTCGCCGACGAAACTGACGGTGAAACCCGCCGATCTGAATATGGCGCTGGATCCCAAGGCAACTGCGGAGAACGTGATGGCGGAAGCGGATTCCGAATTTATATTGATCCGCTATCTGCCGCTGCCGACGAAGCATACGATCCTGAGCATGACCTACAGCACGGAGGCGCTCAAAGAGTTTTTGCGCAAATCCCATCCCGCGAGTTTTACCGATCCGGAGGATCCGCAGGTGAGCTATAACCGGGAAACCCAGACGTTCGAGGTCCAGCCGCAGAAGAGCGGGCTGGGCATCAGCGACGATGAGGCGAACCGGATCGCTTACGAGGTCGCGTCGAATCCCGGCGAGGTGACGATCGAGCTGAACATGAGCGAAACGAAGGCGGCCATCAGCGATGAGGCGGCAAATCAGGCGGCGGACAAGGCGAAAGCCCTGCTCGGGGCGCATCTCAACTTTACGGTCGAGGGTGGCGGGAAGGCCGCGGCGACGGAGGACGACATCGGCGGCATGGTGGTTTTTAAGCCTGACGCGAAAAACGGGACGATAACGCGGGAAATCTCTCCGGAGAAAGCGGTCGATTACGTGCGGGGCGCGCTGACCGACAAGCTCGGAACGGCGCCCGAAAATATGAAGACGATCGAGGACGGGAACGGCAGGGTTCTGCTGACCGTCAGCAAGGGCAAGGAGGGGACGCAGGTCGCGGACGCGCCGGACGTCGCG
This sequence comes from Eubacteriales Family XIII. Incertae Sedis bacterium, assembly GCA_031263875.1. Classification (GTDB taxonomy): domain Bacteria; phylum Bacillota; class Clostridia; order Peptostreptococcales; family Anaerovoracaceae; genus JAITEX01. The sequence continues at coordinate 1,887 of JAISEX010000288.1, forward strand.
GCGAAAATCGTGGCGGCTCTGAAGGATGCCGCGCCGCTGGATCTGACCGTAACGCTTGAGAAGAAGGAGGTTGGCGTCACTCCCGTCGTTCCCGAGGAGGGCGAACGGTGGGCCGAGGTGAATCTTACGAAACAACGGGCGTATATTTATGAGGGCAATAAGCTCATTCGCGAATGCGTTATCAGCTCCGGCACGGCGAAGCACCGGACGCGGGTCGGCAGTTTTAAGGTCTGGCTCAAGGTCCGCATACAAGATATGAAGGGCGGCAATAAGGAGGACGGTTCGTATTATTACACGAAGAACGTCCCGTGGATCACGTATTTTGACGGCGGCATCGGTTTTCATTACGCCTATTGGCATAATAATTTCGGCCGGCCGATGAGCCATGGCTGCATAAACATGAAACTCTCCGACGCGAAATACACGTATGATTATCTGAAGAAGGGCGACCGCGTTATCGTCCATTATTGAGGTGCGAGGATGGGCATTTACACGAAAAAAGGGGATACGGGCACGACGAGTTTGGCGTCGGGCCGGCGGGTCGTGAAGCACGATGCGCGCGTGGAAACGTACGGGACGGTGGACGAACTGCAGGCTGCCATCGGTCTGGCGCGTTCCTTCTGCGGGCGCGAGGAAATGAACCGCGAGCTGTTTGAAATCGAGAACAAACTTATTCCGATAATGGGCGAATTGTCGATGGGCGCTGCGGTAACGGTTTCCGCTGTGACCGCGGCTGACGTTGCGCGGCTCGAGGCGCTGATAGATACCTACGACGGCAAACTGCCGCCGCTCACGAATTTTGAAATACCGGGCAGAACGCAATGCGACTCCGCCATGCATCTCGCGCGGACGGTCTGCCGCCGCGTCGAGCGCCGGTTGTGCGCTTTGGCGGAAGCCGAACCGGTGTCAAGTGATTTACTTGCGTGGATAAACCGCCTCTCCGATCTGTTATTTACATTTGCGCGCAGCTTATGATTTTTTGCTGTGGTCGTTCCAACCCCAAATAAGGACGAATAGGAAGATGACTGCGGTCAGGAACAGCGCGACGGCTTCGAGATAGAGCCGGCGTGAAAACACGATGGCCGCGATCCCCATAACCGAGCTGATGCCGTAGATCATCATCACCGACCGGCGCTGCCCCATGCCGATGTACGAGAGCTGGTGGTGAAGGTGCCCTTTGTCGGCGCTGAATATCGGCCGGCCGCCCGTCTTTCGGCGGAAAATGGCGAACAGCGTGTCGAATATCGGGACGCCGAGTACGAACAGCGGCACTATCGACGCAACGACTGTGGGGCCTTTCGCGGGTCCGATTACGGAAATCGAACCGATCATAAAGCCGAGAAAGAGCGCACCGCCGTCACCCATGAAAGTTTTCGCCGGGTGAAAATTGAACGGGAGGAAGCCCGCCGCCGCGCCCGCCACCGCGAGCATGGCGAGGGTCACCGTGTATTGCCCGTGGATATATGCGGAATACGCGATCGAGAGCGCCGCGATAACGGAAACGCCCGCCGCGAGCCCGTCGAGCCCGTCCACGAGATTCACCATATTCGTAATGGCGACGATCCACAGCAGCGTAACGATGTAGCTGAGCGCTATTCCCCAGAACGATTCCGAAGAAAATTCAAGCCCGATAACATCGAACGCCGGTATCCGGACGTCGAGAATAAACGTGGCCGTCGCGCAGATTATTTGGCCGAACAATTTTATCACCGGCGATAAGGTGAAAATATCGTCGAAGACGCCGAGCAGATAGATCAGCAATCCGCCCGCGAGGACGCCGGTCAGTTTTTCAACCGGCTCGTCGTAACTTTCGGAGTAGGGGAGGTAGCGGAACAGCACGAAGCGTACCAGCAGGATAACGACGAAAGCCGCGAGAAATATCGCGAAGCCGCCGAAGCGCGGGATCGGTATCTTGTGCATGCGGCGGTCGTCCTTGGGGATATCGACCGCGCCGATGCGTCCCGCGATGCGCATGGACAGCGGCGTCAGCGCGAAGGATATCAGCAGAGAGGCCGCGAGACAGCCGGCTATGGCTATTCTGAGTATGGCTAAATCGCTCATAAAATGTTATTCTGCGTTTTCAAGATTGACGATCTTCAGCCCGGCCTCGTCGAGGATCTCCACGGCGAATTCGTCGGGGTAACCTTCGGCGACGACGATCTTGCGGATGCCGGCGTTGATTATCATCTTGGCGCAGATGGCGCACGGCTGGTTCGTAATATAAATGGTCGCGCCCTCGATGCCCTGGCCCGACGTCGCCGCGTGTATAATGGCGTTCTGCTCGGCATGAATGGCGCGGCACAGCTCGTGGCGCTCGCCGGCGGGGATGTTTTTCTGCTCCCGGATGCATCCTCCGATCTCATCGCAGTGAGCGACCCCTTTCGGCGCGCCGTTGTAACCGGTCGACATGATATGTTTGTCCTTGACGATAACGGCGCCGACTTTTCGCCTGAGGCACGTCGAGCGTTCCGCCGAGAGTTTCGCGATATTCATAAAATATTCATTCCAACTGGGTCTTTCCATGATAGTCCTCCGTCGAATTGCGTTCAGTGATATGGTGAGAGGCGCCCGTCGTCCGCGACGATGATCCGGTCTTTCGCGAGTCCGAATAGTTCCGCTTCCGGTAAAGCCCCTTCTATTATAACGGCTGTGCCGTATTTTTTCGCGGTTTCCGCGCAAGAAAAAGCATTTTCTTTGTTACTGGACGGCAGGATAACCGCGGGTTTTCCGCGCGAAACGCGAATGGCCGTGTCCAGCGCGGCGGCGTTTTCGCATTTGAAGGCGAGAGGCGCGCGCGCTACCGACGAGGCGGCAACGGCGATAATTTCCGCGTGTTCCGCAACCGAAGCGTCTATTTCGACGGCGACAAGATCCGTTTCCTTCGCAAGTTTTTTGATTGACGACGTTATTTGCCGCGGGTCGGCATCGGTCACGGTCAGCGTGCGCAGGGAATATCCGCATGCCGGTTCGATAATAATATGCGCTCCCGTCGCGCAGACGGACGGGAATGATTCGCCGCTACCGTAAGCCATCTCACGCGGAATTTCGGTATCGCTATTGACTGCGCCGATAAGCGCTTCAATATACTCGGGCGTCGTGCCGCAGCAGCCGCCGATCACGCGCGCTCCCGCGTTCACGATATCCAGCGTCGCGGCCGCGAAATCCACCG
>JAISEX010000307.1 GCA_031263875.1 Eubacteriales Family XIII. Incertae Sedis bacterium
GGGCGGCGAAGCGAAGCCGGCGGATTATTTTGACGATGAAGTTCCCGTTTCGATAATTACCACCGTAGCGGAACTGGAACGGGAAGCGCCGGAACTGCGCGCGGCGGACATTCTCGCGATAAAAGTCCTCGGCGACAAGAATCACAAAGCGCCGCCCCGGATCGAGGGCATCGCCTGTATGACGCGAACGACATTCTGGTACGTGCAGACGGACGGTAACAACGGGCTTGTCCGCGCGTTTACGGAGATCATCGCGGACGCGGGAGTAAACGTGGCGGGACACGGCCTCCAGAGCGACCTCTATATGCTGATCGCGGTCTGCGGCGACCCCGCGCGAAAACTGCGCATCATATTCGATTCGGCTGTGTCAAGGTATGTGCTTGACCCGACGGTAAACGACGATTCGCTGCGGCTTCTCGCCGCCGCGCGGCTTGGCGTCGACGTCCGCGACGAAGGCGAATTCAACAAGTCAAATGCGCAACTTGACATGCTGGCCGACATCCCGCATATCAACGCGGAATACGGTCAGGAATATCTCCGGGCCGTGTTGTCGCTGATGCCCGGCATGATGGCGGAGATGTCAAGTCTGGGGCTTGACGGACTGTGGGAGCGCGTCGAGCGGCCGCTTATTATGCCGCTCGCGGAAATGGAGCGCGAAGGCTTTACGTTTGACGAAGCGGCGCTGAAGGACGTCGGCCGGGAAGTCGACGCGGGCATAGCGGAACTGACGACGCACATATACGAGTTGACGGGCGAGGAATTCAATATCAATTCGCCGCAGCAGCTCGGCCAGATATTATTCGATAAGCTGCGGCTCCCGTTCGCAAAAAAGACGAAGCGCGGTTACGCGACGGGCGCCGAGGTCTTGGAGAAGCTCAGCGGCGAATATCCGGTAGCCGACGAAATACTCTCGTACCGGACGCTGACGAAACTCAGGAGCACCTATATCGAGGGCCTTCGCCCGTGCGTGGCGGAGGACGGCAAGATACACGCCCACTTCCGGCAGACCGTCACGGCGACGGGGCGGATAAGCTGCACGGAGCCGAATTTGCAGAATATCCCGATACGGCAGGAACTCGGCCGGCGGATCCGCAGAGCCTTTGTGCCGACGAGCGCGGAACAGGTGCTGATCGGGGCCGATTACTCGCAGATAGAACTGCGCATCCTCGCGCATTTCTCCGAAGATCCGGCGCTGCTCGAGGATTTCCGTCAAGGCGCGGATATCCATAAACGGACGGCGTCGCGCGTGTTCGGCGTCCCGGAAGACGAGGTGACGCCGCAGATGCGCAGCGGGGCGAAAGCCGTGAACTTCGGGATCATCTACGGCATGAGCGGTTTCGGCCTTTCGGAGGGGCTCGGCATTACGCGAAAGGAAGCCGAAAAATATATCGACGATTATTTTCGCGAACATACGGCTGTCAAAAAATATCTTGACGACAGCGTCGCGGCGGCGCGCGTGCGCGGTTACGCGGAAACGATAATGGGGCGGCGCAGACCGATACACGAGCTACGCGCGTCGAACCGCAATCTGCGTCAGTTCGGCGAGCGGCTTGCGATGAACACGCCGATTCAGGGCAGCGCGGCGGATATTATGAAACTCGCGATGATCCGCGTGTCGAATCTGCTAAAAGAACGCGGCCTTGCGAGCCGCATTATCGTGCAGGTGCACGACGAGCTTATTCTCGAAGTCCCGCGGCCCGAAATAGACGCGGCGAAACAGACGCTGAAGGAGGGCATGGAAACCGCCTACGAATTGAAGGTGCCGCTCGTCTGCGAGGTGGCGGAAGGAAACGATTGGTTTGAGCTCAAATAGCGGTGGCGCGACGCGCGTGATCGGCATTACGGGCGGGATCGGTTCCGGAAAAAGCGCGGTCACGGACGAGCTTGTTCGCCGGGGTTTTTACGTACTCGACGCGGACGTGATATCGCGGGAGGCTGCGGCGGCCGGCGGTCCCGCGCTCGCCGAGCTGCGCGCGGAATTCGGTTCTGAGATCGTGGGCGCGGACGGGGCGCTTGACCGGCGCGCGATGTCGGATATCGTGTTTGCGTCGCGCGAAAAGATGAATATTTTCAACCGCGTTATGCGGGCGGCGATCGGTACGATAGTGGGGGAGCGCATAGAGCGCTTTTACGCGAACGGCGGCAGCGGCCCGCTGTTTTTATCGGCGGCGCTGCTTTACGAGGCGGACTGGGACGGTATGTGCGACGAGGTCTGGCTCGTGACGGCGGACGAGGCTGTCCGCGCGAGCCGGGCGGCGAAACGCGACGGGGTCACGGAGGAAAAGATCCGCGAGAGGATGGCGTTTCAGATGCCGGAGGCGCAGAAACGCAAGCGGGCGGATATTATTATCGAAAACAACGGGACGCCGGGAGAGCTGACCGAACGGGTCGGCCAGCTCCCGCTTTCGCGCTGAGCGGATTACGCCTTCTGCAATTTGGACGTGACCGCGATCGAAATTTCGGACAGATAATTATCGGGATCGATCTCGGACATTTCGTCGTGCAGGAATATGTGGTAGAGGGGGCCTTTCAGCATAAATCCCTGCTGATCCGCGTAATCCTTTATTTTCTGCGGCGTCGCCGCGATCTCTCCGTAATAGCCGCGCTCGTAGGCGGTCAGATACATCCCGGCGGGGCGCTTGCTCGTTCCCTCGGGATCGATGGAGAAGAATTTCGTCGGCCGGTTCGGTGCGGCGCTGAAGACCTCGAAATCGGCGAACATGCCGCCGATGGGGTAGTTCAGATTGATATGCCGCTCGCCCGCGTAGGCGAGATAGT
>JAISEX010000001.1 GCA_031263875.1 Eubacteriales Family XIII. Incertae Sedis bacterium
CATATATATCTCCGGCTTCTTTAAACATCTCACTGATTATCTCCGCGGCGGTCTGCTCCTTCGCGACAAGCCCCGCGGACTGGCCCGCCATTACGGAACCATGCACCACGTCGCCGTCCCGCACGGCCATGCGCAGCGTTCCCGCGAGTCTCTTTTCAAATTCTTCGGGATCGATCCCGTTTTTCTCGAGGCGCAAAACTTCCTTCGCCATGCGGTTTTTCAAAATGCGCACCGGGTGGCCCGTGCTTCTGCCCGTAGCGACCGTATCCGTATCCTTCGCTTTCAGGATCATGTCCTTGTATTCCTGCGCGATATTGCACTCCTTTGCCGCGAGGAATCTCGTGCCGACCTGCACGCCCTTGGCCCCGAGCATAAACGCAGCCGCGACCCCTCGGCCGTCCGCCACGCCGCCCGCGCATATCGTCGGGATGCTCACCGCGTCCGCAACCTGCGGCGTCAAAACCATCGTCGTGATCTCACCGATATGGCCGCCCGCCTCCGTGCCCTCCGCTATCACCGCGTCCGCGCCCGCGCGCTCCATGCGCACCGCAAGCGCCACCGACGCGACGACCGGCATCACCTTGACGCCCGCCGCCTTGAGCCCCGCGACATACTTGCCAGGATTTCCCGCGCCCGTCGTCACCGCCGCCACCTTTTCCTCGGCGACCATCGCCATTATCTCGCAGACCGCCGGATTCAGCAGCATAATATTCACGCCGAACGGCTTGTCCGTCAACTCGCGCGCCTTCGCGATCTCGCCGCGCACGAACTCCGCGTCCGCATTGCCCGCCGCGATAAGGCCGAACCCGCCGCCGTTTGAAACCGCCGCCGCGATATGGTGATCCGCGACCCACGCCATTCCGCCCTGGATCACCGGATACCGCACCGCGAGCAGTTCGCATATTTCATTCATAAATTATGTTTCCTCCGTACCGCAGAGAACGCCCACTTTCCCGCGCTCTTTCGCCACACCAAAATATCTTTACAGTAAAAGTATCTTACGTTATTACCGCTGCCCTGTCAACAACCATGCGGGCGAAACGCCGCTCTTAACCGATCATATCGCGATCATTTTTTGGGGCGCATGGGGCTGTCTTCGCAGTTACTTACAAAGGAGCCGTGAAAATCATCACCATATCAGTTTCCATATTTTTCACAAGGCTCAGAACAGCCCCATGCGCCCGGAAACTTTTGTGAAACTGGATTGCTTCGCTACGCTCGCAATGACAAGCGGTTCTTCGTAAATGCCCGCGCGTAGAATTGCCCCGCGGGTTACTCACAAAATCATTCCCGCGTGCCCCATGCGCCAAAAATCTCGAACGCGGCGGAAAATACTTCCGCGCCCGCCATCAGAACATTTGCTCAAAACCTATGTTTACAATCTGCCCGCGTTGTGATATTATGTTCTTATACAAGGAGGTGCGTTTTCATGGAAGCGCTGAAACCGAGAGAACAACAGATTTTAGATTTTATGAAAAAGGAGCTGCGCCGCAAGGGGTATCCGCCGACGGTGCGGGAGATTTGCGCCGCGCTCGATATCAAGTCCACTTCGACGGTGCACAAGGACATCGAGAATCTTGAGCGCAAGGGACACCTGAAAAAGGATCCGTCGAAGCCGCGCGCGCTGATGCTGACGGAGAAGAAGACGTCCAAGAAGAAGGACGGGATCGACGATCTCCGCGCCGACGTTGTCGACGTGCCGCTTGTCGGGCGGATCTCCGCGGGCCAGCCTATTCTCGCCGAGGAAAATGTGGACGAGAACATGCCGGTTCCCGCGGCCTATGTGCAGGGCACGAACTTTATGCTCAAGGTCCACGGCGACAGCATGATAGAGGCCGGGATACTCGACGGCGACCTCGTGCTTGTGCGGCAGCAGAACACGGCGGCAAACGGCGATATGGTGGTGGCGATGATCGACGGTTTCGAGAGCGAAGCGACGGTCAAGACGTTCTACCGCGAGAAGGATCACATTCGCCTGCAGCCCGAGAACAGCGCGCTCAGCCCGATTATCGTGAACGACGTTTCGATACTCGGCTTGGTAAAGGGCGTTTTTCGGTATCTGAACTGACGGGCGGATGCCGCGCCGAAGAAGCGCGGTAATATGCGCAGCGGAGGTTTTCGGCAAGGTTTTTTTGAGACGTCTGGGCGTTGCGTTATTTGCCCCTGCGTTATCTGCCGGCGAGCAGTTTTTTGATGGCGGCTTCGATGCCGTCGACGGAAAGCTCGAACATCGGGAAAACCGTTCGCACGAGTTCTATTGAAACCGTGCCGTATGTCCGTTCCCAGACAGCTTCGCTGACGGGGTTCAGCCATACGGATTTTGAATAATGATTTTTGAGAGTCCCCAGCCACTCAAGGCCGGGGACTTCATTATATAGGCCGATAATTGTATTGCCACCGCGTAGCGTCAATTCGGACGGTGCCATCGACGCGTCGCCGACGAGTATCAGCCGATAGTCGGATCCGTATTTCCGCAGCACATAGTCCGTATCGACCCACTCGCCGCGCTTGCAGCGCGGATCCGTGTAGAGTTTCTCGTACACGCAATTATGGAAATAATAGAACTGCAGGTCCTTGAAATGGTTGGACTTGCTGACC
>JAISEX010000025.1 GCA_031263875.1 Eubacteriales Family XIII. Incertae Sedis bacterium
TGACAAAATCATTCCCGCGTGCCCCACCGGGCTTTACGCTCCAATTCCTCGACCGCCTGCTCCACAAAACCGCGCTACGGAGTAAAAGTGGGCAACGAAGCAAGCAGATATTCCGGCAGGCGGTCTGCGGGATTTCCGCTTCAATCCCTTGCGCGAACATATGCGACCATCCGTGCCGTCTTCGCAAAATCTTTCATTACAAGTTACGGCCGCTCCTGTGCGGGCAAAAAACTAATACCTCAATCTTTCCACGGCGTTATGCTTACCACAAAAACCAACCCCCGACGCGAGAAGGCGTTTCAACGTGAGCATTCTCTCCCTGCCGTCCCCATCATCACAAAAGAGCCTCCGGAACCAACATCCCAAAGGCTCTTTACCTCTTATTCTCAGCTTTTAATACAGATCGCCATGAGTGCCGGTACGGACGAAATATACCTCTTTGATTTCGTCGTCGATTTGGTAAATCAGCAACCAGTCCGGCTCGATATGACACTCCAAATATCCCGCATAATCACCTTGCAAGGGATGTTCCTTGAGCAGGGGCGACAACGTCGCTTCGTTTTCAAGGTCGCTCATCACCGCAAGCAATTTCGCCAGCGAACGCCCGCGCTTCTGACAGAGTTTATAATCTTTCTTGAAACGGTTTGAGTAAACAGGCGTCCTCATTTACTCGCCCATTGCCTCGGCAAAATCAGCGACTGACATGGACTGTTTCGGAAGCAGCCCGCTGCGCATTTCTTCGATTTCCCGAATTGCCGCCAGCGTTTCCGCGTTCGGCTTGTTCAGCGTAATTTCAAAGGGGATTTTCCCCTGACGTACCGACTGGCGCACAAAGACGTTCAGGGCCGTCGTCATGTTCATGCCCAGTTCGGAAAAAAGGCTGTCCGCCTGTTCTTTCAAATTTTTCTCCATGCGAATGCTCAAATTTACCGTATCAACATTCATACCGCACACCCCTTTCGTATTGATAGTCATATAGTAACGCAAAAATATGTGCGGTGTCAATATAATGTATGTCTATTGCCCGTTATATGCGAACGAGGCGAAGCAATCCGACTCTCGTGCCATTCCAGACGTATCCCGTCGCGAGAGGGACGTTTGCGCTTATCGTGTGCGGAGGTACTTCGGTCTGCGGGATTGCGGGTCAGGCTCCCTGCGGTCGCTGCCCGCAATGACAGTGGTATTACCTCTTATTGCTCCCACGCCACACACCGATCTCCTCGGCCTCCCGTATCAAACTCTCCCTAAAATCCGGGTGAGCGATCGATATGACGGCTTCTGCGCGCTCCCAGAGCGTGAGTCCTTTCAACTGCACGACGCCGTTTTCCGTCACGAGAAAATCGACCATCGTGCGCGGCACCGTCACGACAGCTCCCGGCGTGAGCGTGGATTTGATGCGCGAGCGAATTTGATCGCCCTTTTTATGAGCGGAACTCATGCAGATAAAGGCCCGGCCGCCGTTCGACCGGTAGGCGCCGTAGGTGAAGTCCCATTGCCCGCCCGTGCCGCTGATCTGCCGCGTGCCGGACGATTCGGAGCAAATCTGCCCGAGAATATCCACCTCCACGCAGTTGTTGATGGCGACCACCTTGTCGTTGCGCGAGATCACAAAGGGATCGTTCGTATAATTGACGGGGTAAAAGGCCACCTGCGGGTTGTCGTTGATAAACTCGTAGGTCGGCTTGCCGCCGAGCGCGAAGGTGCAGACGACCTTGTATTTGTCGATGTTCTTGCGCGCGCCGGTCACGCGTCCCGCCCGGATCATATCGACGAAGGAATCGACGAACATCTCCGTGTGGATGCCGAGATCTTTCAGGTCGGAATCCGCGATCAGCGCGCCGACGGCATTCGGCATACCGCCGATCCCCAGTTGCAGGCAGTCGCCGTCCTCGAGGCGTTCCATTATCAGCGAAGCGATCTGCCGGTCGGTTTCGCTCGGAACGATGGGCGGCAGCTCCGGGATCGCCCAGTCCGCCTCCGTTATCTTCGTCACCTTGCTGATATGAATGGCTTCTTCAAACCCGCCAAGGCATTTCGGCATATTCGGGTTCACTTCAAGAATAATGCTCTCCGCGCTCTCGCACAGCGCCATCGCGTGTGAAACCTGCGGCCCGAAATTGAAATAACCCCATTCGTCCATCGGATGGACCGAGAGGAACACGACGTCCGTCCGGATATGATTCCGGTAATAGCCCGGCTGTTCGTGATATAACACGGGCAGATGCCAGCAGAGGCTTCGGTCGCCGAGCGAGCGCTCGACTGCGCCCAAATGGGTGCTGTTATACGTAAAATGTTTGTTTTCCGGGTCGGCCTCGACGACCGCGGGCATCGACATGCGCGACGTTCCGCGGATCTTCACGTCGGTCAGCTCGTCTTTCCTGCGCGCGAGCGCCTTGTCGAGCTCGACGACTTGCCCCGCGAACGCGCCGTATTCCACCCAATCGCCGGACTTGACGAGCTTCACCGCCTCGTCCGCCGTCGCCAGCTTCGCCTGATATTCTTCCTGATAGTTCACTGGATACACCTCCTTCTGAACCGGATAGTAGCTGCCTCCACGCGCAGAGGGCTTGTTACGAAACCAATCGAGCAGCGTTACCGCGTTGGAGCACATTCCATTATATGGAACTCGCCTGCATTTCGGTAATGTAACTCGTTTCCCCGTAACGTAACTCGTGTGCCCGCAACGCGCCCGCTTATCGGTAACATAACTCGTGTGCCGGCACACGCACCCGCCGCGGCATGGATTGAACCTCCGCGCGCATTGGACTTGTCACGAAACCAATCAAAGAATGCGTTTCCATC